>JACDAY010000195.1 GCA_013695195.1 Blastocatellia bacterium
ACTCTTTATGCCTTTTCGACGGAAAATTGGAAGCGTCCGAAAGCGGAGGTCTCCGCTTTAATGTCGATGCTGAAACGTTATTTGCGGAGCGAGCTTAAGGAAGTTCACCGCAACAATATTCGATTTCAAGCAATCGGAAACATCGATGGGCTTGCCGAGGATGTGCGTAAAGAGATTGCCGCGGCAATGGACTTTACGGCGCGAAACACGGGAACCATTTTGAGTGTTGCTCTCAATTACGGCGGCCGCGCCGAAATTCTGGAAGCCTGCAGGAAAGCGGCACTGGCGCTGCTCGACCATGGCGATCCGATTGAGAAGTTGGCCGAAGAAGATATCCAGCGCAACCTTTATACCCACGGCCTGCCCGACGTAGATCTGCTGATCAGAACGAGTGGTGAAATGCGTATCTCGAATTTTCTGTTGTGGCAGATCGCATACAGTGAAATATACGTTACACCGACGCTGTTTCCCGATTTTCGGCGGGACGAGATATTCAAAGCGATATTGGAATACCAGAAACGCGACCGGCGTTTCGGAGACGTGAAATAAAATGTATAACCGGAATTTTAATGCTTCTATAATTTCCGGCTGAAGGTTATTTTCGGAATAGCTGACAGCTAAAAGCTGTTAATAAAACTCGCTCCGAAATTATCAATTATCAGCTTTTAGCTATTAGTTATTCCGCAGACAGACATTTGAGTTTATTCGTTAGAAACATTCCATGAAAACAAGGACCTTAACAGCGATCGTTGCACTGCCGATTTTGATAGCGTCGATCGTTTTACCCGTCTTCTTCCCGCAAACAATTTGGGTGTTTGTTGTGATCGCAGTGTTTGCAATAGCAGCCGGCCTGTTCGAATTTTTCTTGCTAACCAAAAAACTGGAGTTAAAAGCGGACGCGGCCGTCGCTTACCTGGGAGCTGCCGCTCTGGTTGTTGCTTTTATGTTTGACGCTCCGGCAAAGGCTCCAGATCTGCTGCTTCTCACTCTGGTTTTATTCGTGATCGGCGTGTTCGCATCGCAAACGTTTCGTTTCCGAAAGGATTTTTCCAAGATGCTGGCGGGAATTGGTGTAACAATACTCGGCGTTTTGTACATTGTTTTTCTTGGCGGATTTTTAATATCGACACGTGTCGGTTTTGAAAACTACCCCGGGCTCTCGACCGATCTTCTCGCCTACTTTTTTCTTGTGATAATGGGTTCGGACGTTGGCTCTTATTTTGCGGGAACCACCTTTGGAAAACATAAGCTGGCACCGGAGATTTCCCCCGGAAAAACCTGGGAAGGCTTGATTGGCGGCATTATGACGGCGGCGGGTTTTGCAGCGCTCGCGACTTTTTCGTTCTTTCCGGATTTACCTTATAAATTTTCTATTCCGCTCGGCATTGTTATGGCGGTAGTCGGCGCCCTTGGCGATCTGGCGGAGAGCGCTTTAAAACGCGGTTCAAAAGTAAAAGACGCCGCAAGCATCCTGCCGGGACACGGCGGCCTGCTCGACAGGCTCGACAGTTTGCTTTTCAACGCGGCTATCCTGTATTATTTTGCTCGGTTTTATTTTTAATGATTTTAGAATGAACGCAGTTCGGTTTAACGACGATAATAATTGATCGGCGAGAGCGTTATTTTCCGACGTTCCGCCTTTCGTTTGTCATAAATCGAAAGGCGTTTTTGTTTGGGAATTTGCCCGCGAATTACGCGAATAAACGCGAATATTAAGAATGGCTGATATTGTTTATACAGAAGAAAGCTTCAAGATAATTGGCTCTTGTTTCGAAGTATATAATCAGAAAGGATTCGGATTTACCGAGCCGATTTATCAGGAGTGTTTGCAAATTGAATTTTCGCTTCAAGGAATTCCTTTTATTGCGCAGCCGGAACTCCAACAGTGTTATAAAGGTAAATTGCTAAATCAGTTCTTCAAACCCGATTTCATTTGTTTCGAAAAAATCATAGTTGAAATTAAATCCGTCGCCTCTATTATCGACGCCCATCGGGCACAAGCAATAAATTATTTGAATGCTACAGGTTTCGAGCTTGCACTGCTGATAAATTTCGGCCAGCACCCGAAACTTGAGCACGAACGACTCGCAAAATCTAAAAAGTTCGCGGCGGCCCTGAGCATATCGGATGAAATTGGAAGCTGGCTACAGGACAAAAATTAAACTCTTCATTCGCGCCTATTCGCGTTATTCGCGGGCAATATCTTTTTTTATGTTGGACACTTTAGGAAATTTGGAGAGAACGCACACCTGCGGAGAATTGCGCGAAAGCGATGTCGGAAAGCAGGTTGTCTTAATGGGCTGGGTTGCAAAGAAGCGTGACTTCGGCGTTTTCACGTTTATCGATCTCCGTGACCGCGGAGGCCTAACTCAGGTAGTGGTCAGCGAAGAGACCGCCAAAGAGGCCCATGTTAAAGCTAAAAATCTTCGCGGAGAATTTGTCCTCGCTGTAAGAGGCGAGGTCGTTTCGCGGGCCGATGGGACGCACAATTCAAAGCTTGCAACGGGCGATATTGAGGTAAAAGTCGGGGAAATTCTTGTCTTGAACGAAGCGAAGGTTCCGCCGTTTCAGCTTGAAGTTGCCGGCACCGAAAATCTCGCGAGCGAAGATACACGCCTTAAATACCGTTATCTCGACCTTCGCCGCCCGCGGCTTCAGCACAATATTCTGACGCGCGCGAAAGCGGTGGCGAGGATCCGCGAATACATGGATGAACGCGGGTTTATTGAGATAGAAACTCCGATCCTGTTGAAGTCCACGCCGGAAGGCGCACGCGATTTTATCGTTCCCTCGCGTATCCACACGGGCAAGTTCTTTGCGCTTCCACAGTCGCCGCAAATTTTGAAGCAGATAACAATGATTGCCGGATTCGACAAATATTATCAAATCGCCCGCTGCTTCCGTGATGAGGATCTTCGAGCCGACCGGCAGCCAGAATTTACGCAGCTTGACGTGGAGATGTCGTTCGCCAACGCCGAAATGGTCTATCGCGTAATGGAAGGCGTTTTCGGCCACGTCTTCAAGCTGATAAATGTCGATCTGCCCGAACAATGGCCGCGGATGACATATGCCGAAGCTATGCGGCGTTACGGCAGCGATAAGCCCGATCTGCGTTTCGAAATGGAATTACAGGATCTTTCAGGCGAATTGACGGACACCGATTTTTCGCCGTTCGCGGAAGTTTTGGGCAAAGGCGGCGAAATTAAAGCGGTCGTAGTTAAAGGCAAGGCCGATTATTCCCGCAAGGTTTTGGATGAGCTGCAGGAATTCGTAAAACGCTACGGCGCGAGCGGTCTGGCGTGGATAAAATTGGGCGATGAAACAACGTCGTCCTTATTAAAAGTTTTGGGTCTAGGCACGATTGAACGCCTTGCTTCAACCGCAAAAGCCGAAAAAGGTGATGCGATTTTGATGGTTGCGGGCAAAAAATCCGTGGTCGCGGCCGCTCTTGGAGCTTTGCGAAATGAGATCGGCAAACGTGAAAATTCGATCGACAGGAGCGCTTACCGGACTTTGATCGTAACGGAGTTTCCGATGTTCGAGCACGACGAGGACACCGATAGATACACGGCCGCGCATCATCCATTCACGTCGCCGATGGACGAGGACCTCGAGCTTTTTAAACAAGCGGTTGAAAACGACGCGGAGCATCATCTGCTGGGACAGGTGCGTGCAAAAGCCTACGACGCCGTGATAAACGGCTATGAATGCGCCGGCGGCTCGATCCGCATTCATCAAAAGGAAATACAGGCTTTGAATTTTAAAGCTTTGGGGATGTCAATTGAAAAAGCGCGTGAGCAATTCGGCTTCTTCCTCGACGCTCTCGAATATGGAACGCCGCCGCACGGCGGATTCGCCGCCGGTATCGAACGCACCTGTATGATCCTTTGCGGCACAGAAAATATCCGCGACGTTATGGCCTTCCCGAAAACCGCATCGGCGCAGGATTTGATGATGGACTCGCCGGGAGAGATTGATGGTGCGCAGTTGGGTGAATTAGGAATTAAAGTAAACGATTAATAATTGCCGGTAATTGGTGTTAATCTTAAAAGGAATTCCAACATGCGTATGCTATGACGAAACAATTGGAGAAAAAACATTCTCTGGCCGTCCGATGGCTGCATTGGATAAGCTTTCCGCTTTTGGCTTTGATGATCTGGAGCGGTTTGCTGATTTATTGGGCAAATGCAATTTATGGCTTTAAGATTTTCGGATACGAATTATTTCATTTTTTCCCAACTTGGTTTTACGATATTCTAGGTATTCCGTTACGGCTTGCGGAAGGAATTTCGCTCCATTTCTTTTTTATGTGGTTTTTCGCGCTCAACGGCGTGATTTACGTTTTATATTTAATTTTTTCGGGCGAATGGCGTGCAATACTACCCGTTCCCGGCTCGTTCAAACGAGCTGCTTTGGTTTCGCTTCACGATCTGCATATTTTAAAAAAACTTCCGCCGCAGGGTAAATACAACGACGCTCAGCGCATCGCCTATACCGGCGTAATTCTTCTGGGCGCCGGTTCCATTATTACTGGTTTGGCAATTTACAAACCGCTTCAACTTTCCTGGTTGACCTGGATTTTGGGCGGCTACGAATGGGCGCGATGGGAACATTTCTGGGTGATGATTTTATTTGTTCTGTTTTTTGTCGTTCATGTCATTCAGGTCCTACTTGCGGGTTGGAACAATTTTCGCTCGATGATAACAGGTTTTGAAGTGGTCAAGACAGATGCCGTCGCGACTGAAACTATGGTGGAGGAAGGAGCGAAAGTATGAGCGAAGATAAAGGATTGGATAACGAAGTTTTGCTTGAAAAAGTGCGTGAGATCGAAGCGGCTAAACGCGATGACAAAATAATTGATAAAGAAAATACGGCTTATATACTGGGTGAAAAAAGCGGGTTGAGCGCGCCGTTAACGGATGGCGAAGCGGGCAAAATAATGTCGCGGCGTTCGAGACGCTCGTTTTTGATAGGAGGAGCGGCGGCAGTGGCGGGTTATTTCGGCTATAGATGGCTGCGGCAGCCCGATAACTTTTATATTTTTGAGCGGATGTTCAGGTTCAACGAAAATGTCAGCCAGACGTTTTTCGAGAGTTCGGATCTTGCGCCCGAATTTCCTCGCGAGCTTGCCGGAGCCCGAGTCAACGGCTTGATCGGAATGGGCGAAGATTTTAGTGCGGATAGCTGGCGTTTGCAGGTTACAGGCTTATCGAACCCGCAGCAGTTTTCTTTAGACGAAATAAAATCCCTTCCTCGCACGGAAATGACGACCGAGCTAAAATGTATCGAAGGCTGGAGTATAATTTGTAACTGGACCGGCGTGAGATTTTCCGATTTTGCCGCCCAATTTTTTCCCGTCCTGCGGGACGGCGGAACACCGAATCTGCAGCGTCTGCCTGAAAATCTTACTCAATACGTTTCTTTGGTTACGCCAGACCAAGGGTATTATGTCGGCTGGGATATGCAAAGCATTCTTCACCCGCAAACTCTCCTGGCTTATGAAATGAACGGAGAGCCGCTAAAACCCGAACACGGCGCGCCATTGAGATTAGTTTCAGCTACCAAATACGGAATCAAGCAGTTAAAACGCATCGGAAGCATCGAATTCACAAACGTGCGTCCGGCCGACTATTGGGCGGAACAAGGGTACGACTGGTACTCCGGGCATTGACGTTAGCTGACGGAAATTCTAGTAATAGTTCAGTTTTGCAATTGCGGAAAGATTAAAGCCTGCGGAGCGGGCTTAATAACTACAGCTACGCGTGCAGCCATTTTACGGCAGCAGACATCCTTTCCAATGCTTGATCTAGATACTGCTTTTATCAACGAAGAATTTCATGCAGAAGCCGTTTCCGGAATCGAAATGGACGATTTGCTGGCAAATGGCTGGCGTCATTTCGGAACGCATTTTTTCAGGTACAATCTAAACGTTTATGAATTCGATATCCGGCAGGTAATCCCCCTTCGAATACGCCTTGCAGATTTTTCACTTACCAAAAGCCAGCGCCGTATTTTACGTAAAAATGCAGATTTAAGGACCGAAATCCGGCCGATCGTGGTGACGGACAAAACGGAGGAGCTCTTCGAACGTCATAAATTGCGGTTCCATCATGGAACTCCGGATTCGATCTATGATTTTGTATCGCGCAAACCGGCGAAAACGCCGTGCAGGGCGATGGAAATCTGTGTCTATGAAGACAATAATCTGCTTGCGGCGAGTTTTCTGGATATCGCCGAAACGTCAAGCTCGGGAATTTACGCCATTTTTGACCCCAAAGCATCTTCACGCAGCCCAGGCATTTTCACGATGCTGAAAGAGATCGAATACTCAATTGAAAACGGCAAAATGTTCTATTACCAGGGATACTGCTATGAGGGTGAATCGTTTTACGACTACAAGAAACGTTTCCGCGCCATTGAGCAATATGAATGGAATGGAAACTGGGAAAGTGTAAAAGAATTTCACCGCCCAGACGCTGAGACGCTGAGCTTTTAAAAGAAAATGTTATTACCTTTCTTGTATCTCCTCCTATCAAATTTAGATTTTCCCCTAAGCCTGTTTGTACCGGAAGTGGCGGCAGATTACAAAAGTTTCTTCGTCCACTCAATATACTTTCTCGAATCGAATTTCTTGCCGGTACTGCGGGAAGTCATATAGCGTATGATGCCGAAAACGGGCCGCTCCATCCACGGGCGGTCGTGCTTGCCGAAGCACCATAGAATGCCGGCGTATGAATTCGGATTTCGGCCGTCGAGACAATATTTGTTGTTGAGATGTTCGAGTATTGCAAACGCTTCCTCGTAACTTTTCGTCCACGCGACGACGTTTTTGCCCCACAGCATCCGCACATAATTGTGCATCTCGCCCGTTGCAGTCATCTCACGCTGGGCGGCGTTCCAAAGCTCGTCGTGTGTTTTGCCGGCTTCGAGTTTTTCGGGCGAATAAGTCACGGGTCGCTCGTCATTGCTATGTTCGCGCATCGTCTTTTGAACCCAGGCAGGCAGAGATTCGAGCGAATCGTATTCGGGATTATGCCGCGTGAAATTGTAGGAAAGCTCTCGGCGGACGATCAGTTCTTCAAGATAAGCTTCTTTTGATGCTTTCGGAGCATCGGATTCCTGAACTGCCAATGCGATTTCAAGCGGCGACAGAAAACCAAAATGCAAATAGGAGGACAGCCGCGATGAGCCGTCGCGGTCGGGTTTATTTCGAGCAGTGTCGTACTCCGGGAGTATCTTTTCGACAAATTTCTTAAGCCGCTTACGGCCGTTCGCCGTACCGCCGTGATAAATTTCGGACGGTTTTACTGAGTGATCAATGTCACATTCAGCGACGAGCTTTGCTATATTGTTTTCGTTAACTTTTATATCTGGACAGTCGACTTTGAGATTGAGACTTTTGATCTGGACTTTTTCCTCGACGAGCGGCTTCAAATAATTATCCAGGATTTTTTTGATCTTCGGCCGTATTGTGTACGCCGCATATTCTTCCTTGTCGAACTTTGACATTGGAATAACACCGTTTGAATCGACACCGTAAACCGGAACACGCGCTTTTTCGGCGATTGTTTTGTTATGACCGGGAATGATAAAGCATGGAAAATCGTCGGTCACTATCACCGCCGCATCTTTTGCCAGCTTTGCGACCGTTTGCTTCGGATCGTTTTTGTCCTTTTGCAAATAAAAGATATAGCGGATGCCCACTTTCTCAAACGCCTTTCGTTTCTCTTCGACGCCTTCGAGGATAAACGTATGCAGCCGGTCGCTCGCCCACGGGTAGTAATATTTCAAGCCTTCATAAACGACGAGCGGGAGCTTGAATTCGTTCGCCTGCCGGATCGCAAAAACTAACGCGTGGTTATGCGTCGTTCGCTTGAACATCTGCATCCAATAAAGAACGTACTTCGCATTCGGATTGGGATTCGCATCGTTTAGTTTAATAACCCGCTCGTTGATTCGCTTCATAGATTGCCGTTGAAAAATTATGATAAAGTTTCACGCAAAGGCCACAGGTCAGAGCCGTCTGCGTGGGCGGGTGGGTTCTTTGCATGGTTGATAAGAGTCTTACGCAAAGCTGCAAAGAACGCAAAAGGTCAGAACTACCTACGTGGGCGATTGGTTCCCATGTTCGCCACAGAGAACACAGAGTTTATGAGACAACTCCTATTAACAATAATTACATTCGACGCCTCCCGGTTTATAATTTCTTTTCTCCTAATTCTTTGTGTCCTCTGTGGCCAATCCTTCGCGCAGCATTTCACGACGGTCCACGATGGCGTTGAGTACGCTGAACTCACCCGCCACATCGGCAATGATCCTGTAAAAATAAACCTCCTTCGTCTCGATCTAAAAAAAGTCCGCCTAGATGTTCATCACGCAATGGACGCCGCCATCGGAACTGAAAAAACTTCGTCGATTGCTATGCGTCACGGAGCGGTCGCGGCGATCAATGCGGGATTTTTTCGACTGGATAACAGCATCTTCGCGGGCGATGCCGCGGGCATTTTGATGATTGACGGAAAACTTTTAAGTGAGAGTAATTCGGATCGCACGGCTTTAAGAATCAGCAACGAACGAAACGAAACGGCCGTCGAAATAGCAACTGTCAAGACACGACAGTTTTTCAGAATCGGTACTAGAGATTTCGAAATTTCCGGTACAAACCGCGAAGTGAAAGATAACGAACTCGTTCTTTTCACACCTGAATTCCACCGAACTACATTGACCGG
>JACDAY010000312.1 GCA_013695195.1 Blastocatellia bacterium
CCGGAACGCACAGGGCCGGATCGAGATTCGTGCATTGCGTTCCTTCATAAACACGCCAGCCGTAATTACCGCCATTCGTTATTATGTCAACTTCTTCCAACGCGCTTTGCCCAACATCGCCGACCCATAGCTGATTTGTTCCGCCCCGGTCAAACGAAAATCGATACGGATTTCGCATTCCAACCGCATAGATCTCGTCCGCTCCCGGAATGGAACCCGCGAACGGATTGGTCGGCGGAATCGAATACGGAGGAGTTTGCCCTTCCGGCACATTGATATCGATACGAAGAAACTTGCCGAGCAGTTGATTAATATTTTGGGCGTTATTTTGCGGATCGTTGCCGCCGCCGCCGTCGCCCGGCGCGGCATATAAATAACCGTCAGGGCCGAAGGCAATGGTTCCGCCGTTATGATTGGACTGGTTCGGATGCGGTATCGTCAAAATCGGCTTCTCAGTTGTCTCGGCAACATTCGGATTTCCAGTCGAAGCTTTATATTCACCGATCTGAATTGCGCCTCCGACCGCTTGCGTGTAGTAAACAAAGAACCGCCGGTTTGTCGCAAATTGCGGATGAAACGCCAAACCCAAAAGACCGCGCTCTCCTTCCGTCGATGTTTTTGTCGAAATATTGAGGAAATCGGTCGGCACGTTGGAGCCGGGCTGTACTACCTTGATGATTCCTCCGCGTTCAACGATAAAAACCCGCTTTGTGCCGTCTTTTGCATTTGTGACAAAGATGGGCGCGCTTAGTCCCGTAACAAATGGCTGAAGTCGAACACCTATCGGTATAAAAGCAGGCTGTCCGAAACCATGTATCGCAAAGGCCGACAAAAATATACCCAAAAACGCGATAAAGAAGAAAGTTTTTTTCATTGTTAATTCCTGATCAAATAGATTGCCGGCCCGGTGCGTTAATTCCCGTCCGAATCGGCGTGGAAAAATCTTTGTTAAAGTGTAACGACTTGCGCGGGCTAAAAGCAAGCGAATTATAAACGGTAGCGAACACGTTTCCTTTTCAACTCGGCGTCCTCGTTTTCAAAATTCTGAAGGCGCATTGTAATATCCGCCGTCATCGTGAGATCCGATTGGCTGCCGCGAATCAAATGAGCATAGCCCGCGGCAGCGATCATCGCGGCATTATCAGTCGCAAGATGCTTTGAAGGAAAATAAACGGGCAATCCCAAGTCGGTGCCCGCGGCTTCGGCGGCTGAGCGGAGCGCTCCGTTACATGCAACTCCTCCGGCAACAATAAGTGTTTTCGGGCTCATTTCAATCGCCAGCTTTTTCATAGTGCCGACGAGAGATTTCACCACCGTCGCTTGAAAGCTCGCCGCCAAATCCTTGATCTCCTGGCTCGGCTGGGCGCCGTCGGCAACCGGTTCTATGGAGTTTTCCCGAATGTGCCTGACGACCGCGGTCTTCAGCCCGCTAAAGCTGAAGTCCGGCCGGCCGTCGGAGATTTTCGGGAGCGTGAATTTTACCTTCTTCGGGTCGCCTTCCTTCGCCAGATTCTCGATGACCGGCCCCCCCGGATAACCCAACCCGAGCATCTTAGCCACCTTATCGAACGCTTCACCGGCAGCGTCATCCCTTGTTCTCGAAACAACTTTATACTTCCCTGCCTCGGGAATATAAAACAAGTTTGTATGCCCGCCCGAAACTATCAATGCAAGTGCCGGATATTCAACCGTCGGATTTTCGAACGCCACAGAGTATACGTGCCCCTCAATGTGATTTACGCCTATAAACGGGATATCCAAACCGAAAGCAAGAGCCTTTGCATAACATACGCCGACAAGAAGCGAGCCTATCAACCCCGGACCCTGTGTTACGGCAACCGCATCTACGTCATTCAAGCTGACATTTGCCTCAGCGCAGGCTTGAAAAACTATAGGCTCGATTTTGAGAAGGTGCTCCCGAGACGCGAGTTCAGGCACAACGCCGCCAAACGGACGATGTAAGCCGATTTGCGAGGCGATAACTGACGAAAGAATTTCACGTCCATCCCGCACAATCGACGCAGCTGTTTCATCACATGAGCTTTCAATCCCTAAAATGACCATTAAACTTAATATTTATATAAAATTAAGCAGAAGCATTATTGCTATGCAAAGATGCATTTAAATTTCGTGGTTATAATAAAAAAGGCGCCCTAATTAAAGAACGCCAAACGTCGCAAGACTAATTATTACATTTCCCCCTTATTCAATCCCCCTTGTAAGTTGTAATAATCAAAGACTTTATCTCCCGGTATCTCGTTCTATTTCCGCAGGAGATCTATCCAAATTCCCATCACTTGCAAGTTTTAAAAAGCCGCCGAAGAATAAAACAGCAAGTATCAAGATAAAAGCACCCAGACTCAGAAATGCCCAATGGACGCCGCGAAAAGATTTTGCAGTATCTTCTCTCACCACCTCATCCTGACCATCAACTGTAATCACTTGTTTTGCCATATTTTACACTCCTTAGTCGCAGTTTTTAAACCTTTGATCTAGAGTGTGCAAAGAGTGTGCCATAGATGGTGTGCGATTTTGATACGGTTCATTCATACTCAGTTACAAAATTAATTTCCGGTGCGATCCAGTTCGATGTCTTCCCAAGACGCCGGGTCATCGAGCGATTCGAGATGCGTAAAAACGATTGCGCCCGGTACATTGCTGCGAATATCTGCTTCAATTTCTTCCAGCAATTGATGTCCCTGATGAACAGTCCAATCGCCCGGAACGAGAATGTGAACACTTACAAACGCTCTGGCTGCCGCTTGCCTGGTTC
This sequence comes from Blastocatellia bacterium, assembly GCA_013695195.1. Taxonomy (GTDB): domain Bacteria; phylum Acidobacteriota; class Blastocatellia; order Pyrinomonadales; family Pyrinomonadaceae; genus OLB17. The sequence continues at coordinate 2,774 of JACDAY010000312.1, forward strand.
GCAGAGCATGGTAATCTATTCCTCTTTCCTTAACATAGAAGTCAAGCACTGTCCGAATGCTTTCCTGATTTTTGGCCGAAATAGACGTATCCATTAATCCGAGCGCCGAGCGGCGCATTAATCGAATCCCCGCCCAAATGATATTTGCGGCGACAAGCAGCGCTACCAGCGGGTCGAGGAATAACCAGCCTGTAACACCTACGGCCCAGACGCCGAGGATAACTCCGATGGTCGTCCACACGTCCGTCATCAGGTGCCGTCCGTCCGCTTCAAGCGTAATCGAGCGGTGCCGGCGTCCGGCGCGTATTAAAACCTGTCCAACAATCAAATTGATCAGGGTCGCCGCCCCCGAAATAATCAAAGCGACTCCTACCTGTTCAAGCGGCCGCGGCGCAAATAACCGGGAAACGGCAGTCCAGCCGATGCCCGCGGCGGCGAGCAGGATCAGTGTTCCCTCAATACCACTGGCAAAATATTCGGCTTTGTCGTGTCCGAAAGCGTGCTCATCGTCGGGCGGTCGTGAAGCCAGCTTTAGCAATAATAACGCGGTAACGGCCGCTGCTAAATTTATCAGTGACTCTAACGCATCGGAAAGCAGGCCGACGGAACCTGTCAGCCAGTAAGCTCCGGTTTTTAAGCCTATAGTCAGAATTGCGGCGAATATTGACAGCCAGGCGAATCGAGTTAGATTTTCCCGTTTCATTTTTTATATCGCTGTCTGTTTGATTTCATCGACTGCATTCGGATTTTCGAGGGCAGACAGATCGCCGGGATCCTCGCCGAGATAGGCGGCGCGAATGACGCGGCGCATTACTTTGGCATTTCGGGTTTTGGGAAGGGCGGAAACAAAGTGAATTTTTGACGGCGCAAGCGGTTTGCCCATGTCTTTAGCGACAAGTGCTTTGAGCTCTGCTTCCAAGGGAACGCGGACGCCCTCGTCCGCAATCGCCGGTTCCTCCGGCGAAGATGTCGCTGAAATCCTGGCCTGTTCGGTGTCA
>JACDAY010000256.1 GCA_013695195.1 Blastocatellia bacterium
ATGACAAAGGTTCCGGGCTTCGCGGATGTAAAGACGCGGCTTCGGCCGCTGTTGTCGGAAGGCCAATGTGTCGAGCTTGCCAGATGCTTTCTGACTGACACGATTACTAATCTCGCATCCATTTTTGATCGTCGAATTATAGCGTTTACGCCCGATGAAGGCCGCGTTGCGATAGAAGCACACGTCGCCGCCGGTGATATTTGCATCCCGCAACGCGGCAGCGATCTTGGGCTGCGTCTCGATGCGGCGATCGCGGAAGCATTCGAAATGGGATTTTGGCCGGTGATCGTGATCGGCACGGACAGTCCGACCCTGCCGCCGGAATATTTGGCACAAGCACTTGATCATTTGCAATCGCGTGGGCATGGCGTGGCAATCGGCCCAACCGACGACGGCGGATTTTATCTAATTGGAGTTTCACGTCAGCGTGAAGGAATGTTCAACAACATCACATGGAGTTCGAACCAGGTTTTTGAACAAACCGAGGCGAATATCCGGGACATCGGCAATTTGGATTTGCTTGTCCTGCCGCGATGGTATGACGTGGACGAACCCAAAGACCTCGCGCAGTTTATTGCCGAAATGGATTCGGATCCCAATCTCGCTCGTTCCACGAGTCGTTGGATAACCAAAAATCAGAAAACGTTCGTCCGAGAGTCTCGTGAATCGTGAGTGTTTTCATTCTTCGGGATGATAAATTCCGGCCATCGTGTGCGGAGCAACTTGGTTCATGTCCGGTGCGCATCAGGTTTTGAATTTGATCGCTAAAACTTGGAGCGGCGGTTGCACTGATTTATGTTTGTTATCTGGAATGATTCCAGATATGCAACCGATTTTGAGTGTTATGCCGAATGGTTCCGCTCAATCAGAAGTTAGATGCTTCGTATATTGATGGAAATTGCGTTCTGCCGCAACAGAGATGTTCATTTACCGTTTGTTTTCGGCTCTTCCGCCCAAAACACCCATTCGACACCGTTTCGGTGTTTTTTCGCCGGTGGAAGTGTGCCGCGTTCTTCGAGCGTTTTGCGTGCGCCGCGTTGGATGCAAGTATAGAAATACTGCGCGAGGTCGGCAAACTCCCAACCTTTTTCCGCAAGGCTCATTTTATCGAAGGCTTGCTCAAACTGCGGTCGCGCCTGCTCGAAAATCACAACGAATTGTTCGGACATCTTTTGACAGATTTCTTCAAATTCGGCGCGGTCTTCCGACCACACGACTGGAAAATTCGGCTCGTAATAGCGTTCTTTGGGATGCAGCTTTTCCCATTCTTCGGAATCACGTAAAAGCTCGCTCGTCAGCATTTCGTTAATGTGCTTATGAACTGTCGGCGGCGCAATTTTCAATTCCTTCGCCAATTGGGAAATCGTTCGCGGCTCTTGCGCGACGAGATTCAATATCTTTTCTTTTGTGCCGTCAACAATCAATCGGTTTTTGGCAACGCCCGCCCACGGGTCGCTGTAATGCTCTTTACGCGCGGACACGCACTCGCAAGGGAAAAGAAGCCCTTTGAAACCTTCCGGAATACTCATTCAACTCTCCTTGACAACCATATTAAGCTGTGTGCTAAAATGCTTTTTAGCTAACACACTAAAATAGAATTTCTATTGAAGATTTCTATTTATTAACCATTGTAACAGGCGCGACGTTTTTCTGTCGCACTCAGCAAAAAAGGTGAGTTGGGCGGCTATATCGGTTGAACTGGATGCGGCGATAAAGAAAACCGCTCATTCGAAGCATTCGCTTAAACACAATTATAGGAGAAGTGAACATGGAAGAGAAGAGCTTATACGAGCGACTTGGCGGCGTTTTCGCCATTGCAGCGGTGGTTGACCACTTTAGCGACGCGGTTGTCCAGAACCCGATTGTCGGGCAGACTTCGGAGAATCCGGCCCTCAGGGAGTGGCACACGAAAACCTGGGTCGGCTGCCGGGCCTCAAGTTCATGCGAACCCTTTGGGTTTGCAAGGTGGCCGGCGGGCCGTTCGAATACACGGCCACAAGGCCGGGAAAAACTGAGTTGGGACTTGAGGAGGCACATCGGAAACTCAGGATTTCGCCTGAAGAATTCGACGAGGTGGCGGCCGAGCTTGGCCGCACTCTTGACTTCGTAAAGGTGCCAGAGGCGGAAAAGGGCGCGGTCCTCGCCGCTTTTGCAGCACACAAGAACGAGGTTACGGCCGGCTACACAGCCGCAGCCGCCTAAACATTACGGCCTAACGTCGGCGACAAATGGAAATCATAGGTTGGACGGGAACGGCACTTGTGATCATCGCCTATTACCCGCAAATACAACATTTATTCGTTCAAAAATGTGCTTGGGGCATAAGCATTTGGACGTGGGTTATCTGGCTCGGTTCTAGCACACTGCTGTTGATCTATTCACTGGTGCGAAACGATATGATGTTTGTCATTGTGCAGATCATCAATATGCTCGCCATCGCCGCAACCTTATTCTGGCCCGACGCAGCAATACTATTTGTCCCTATCATTTATCGGTTGCTCAGAAACTTGCCAAACAATAAGGAGATTTTATGTGTTACAACTGCGGATGTCAGATGCCTAATAACGATATGGGCAATCCGAAAAATATAACGAACAAGACTTTTGAGGAAGCCGCCGAAGCAATGGAACAATCCGTCAAAGAGTCGAAGCAAAACGCGCTTGAGTTGTTGGAAAAAGTCCTCGCTGTAAAGGAAGAAAGCAAGGACAAGAACTGGAAACCCTAGGCGATAAGTTGAATGGTTTCCCCAACACGCCGCCCAACAAGCTATCTGAGGTTGTCGTGTCAAGTTGAAGCGTTCGTTTACGCGGTTGTGCCCGAATCCGCGACCAGCTTGGATCCTCTCTTTCGCAGGCATTCCATGAGTTCGACCAGGTATTCGGCGTCCCGCGGATCGTCCTTCGCTCGTGAAGGCGAGAAGGCCTCGCGAAACTTTGACAGGGTCTGCGGGTTGACCGGGTAGAGCGTAAGGAAATCGTATTTAAGCAGCG
>JACDAY010000259.1 GCA_013695195.1 Blastocatellia bacterium
CAGCAGTGGGATACCGGAAATCAGAGCGTCGCCGTTCAATCAATGCCGCCGAAGAAACGGTTCTTTTCACCGCTTGTCATTGCTGGAATCACACTGCTCGGACTTTTCCTGCTTGGCGGCGTAGCAATCGGCGGTGCTTACATGGCCGGACTTTTCGGGGGCAGCCGTCCGTCCGCCGCAACCGCATCCAATTCTTCAACACCGGAGCTAAAGCCAGTCCCTGCGCCCGGCGTTCCGATTAAAGCGGAGATGATTCAAATTCCCGGCGGGTCATTCCGTATGGGACGCGACGGCGGAGATCTGAAGGAGAGCCCGGCATATGCGGTTGATGTCGGTAGGTTTTGGATGGATAAGACCGAGGTTACAAACGGCGAATATCTTGAATTTGTAAAGGAAACGGGCTATGCGCCGCCGAAACATTGGGTAAACGGACGGCCGCTCGACGGGACTGAAATGGTGCCTGTCAGGTATGTCGCTTTGGATGATACCGAAGCCTTCGCCAAGTGGAGGTCGAAGCGGGACGGGTTTAAATACCGGCTTCCGACCGAACAGGAATGGGAATATGCTGCCCGAAACGGCGGGAAAAATAATCTGTTCCCGTGGGGAAACGAATGGAATGACGGCGTTTCGATAATGGGCGTAACGGATTCGGAACCGTCGGATGTCGGTTCCAAACCTCAGGGGAAAAATGAGTGGGGCGTAGTAGATCTGATCGGAAACGTCTGGGAGTGGACCGGTTCAGAGCTAAAACCTTATCCAGGCAGTAATGTTGTGGTAGAGAAAAAACCCGGAAAGCGAATTGTAGTGCGTGGCGGCTCGGCACATGAGGACCCGGCTAAAGTGAAAGTTACTTCCACGTTTCGCGTCGATGTAGCGGCTGACCAAAAGGAAAAGACTATCGGGTTTCGGCTCGTGCGCTCGGAATAAACTGGACTTTCAAGACTTAAATTCTCCGCGGTTCTTGCAATATACTCCCGGCAGAACTCCTCATGATTAAACATCCAAACTTTTCATGCTTTGCATCATCGTATGAGTTGGCTAAAACGAGGTATTGATGAAAGAGTTTTTTTTCTATTCGGCTTTATTTATAATTTTTGCATTGATTTTTTCCGGTTTGAGCGCGTGTACGGACACCGCAAATTCGCAGCGCGGGCCGGTAGACGAAGTTCCACCGGCATCGTCGAACGCCGTCACCACCGGTGACGTGCCGAAGAAACCTTCGGATTTTCCGCCGATAGCGTCAGCGGTAGCGCAGGCCGATATCAAAAATCTCGACGGCAGCACCTTCAAGGTCGCCGATAAGATGGGCAAGGTGATTTTGCTCAATATGTGGGCGACATGGTGCGGCCCTTGCCGTGCTGAAATGCCGGCTCTTGTCAGAATGCAGGATACACACGGCGGACAGAACTTTGAGGTCATCGGGTTGAACACCGATGAAGAAACGGTTGAGGAAATAAACACCTTTGCCGAAAGCATGAAGCTGAATTACCCGCTCGTATGGGCAGATACGAAACTGCAATCATCGCTTCTCAAGATAAGCAAATTCAATGGAATACCGCAGAGCTTTCTTATTGACCGCGACGGCAATCTTCGCGGGGTATTTCGCGGCGCAAATGCCGCCGATATCCGGAAAATGGAAGAATTGGTCGCGAAAGTTGTGGCAGAATAACGGGTCACAAGTCCGGAATCTTCGGCTCAACAAGTATCGTTTTAAAACTAGCCAGACTCACAAGCCCTGCCGCCGCTCCTTTAGGTTTATTCACAAACTTTTTTTGCGTGTAATGAACGGCGACTTTTGCCTGCGATTTCGCCTGGCTGTAAAACGCCGCGATCTGTGCGCTTTCCAGCAAGGTTTTTTGAGGGATTTCCTTTCTATTCGGATTTCGGACTACGACATGCGAACCCGGATAATCCGCTGCGTGCATCCACAGATCGAGAGATTTGGCTGTGCGAAACGTCAAAAAATCATTATCTTTTGCCTTTTTCCCAACCAATATTTCAAAACCGTCCGACGAAATAAAGCTTCTGGCGCCGGAACCGGCTTCCGCGTGTTTGCTGCGCGAGGTTTCCGACGGCTTTCTTGAACGATCGGCCGAAATTTCCCGAAGATAATCTTCGTCTTTCACCGCAATTGCTTCTTCGATCCTTTGCTTTTTCTGATTTAATTTCGCCAATTCCGTTTCCAGTATTTTAAGCCGTTTCGCAATTTCTTCACCGGCGTTTCTGGCCTTTGTGTAACGCCGAAAAAACCTTTCGGCAGCTTCCGTAATTGAAGTGTCCTTCTCAACTTCGACCGCTATTTCGGCGAGGTTTTCATCGTAATAATCCGTTACATAAATTAAATTACCGTCCCGCCTTGCGTTCGCAACGTTTGCGAGCAGCAGGTCGCCAAGCCTTTTCCATTTACCGGCATCGCCGTGGCGGGCCAAATCTTCGTTCAGTTTTCGGGTGAGCACCTCACGTTTTGAAATTTCCTGTTTCAGCTTGCTCTGCGCCGAATTCGCCAAGGTCCCAAAGCGTTTTTCCGCATCTCGCTCAAGGTAAAAGATGTCAAGGCTTTCTGATACGGATTGTCCGGCCAGCAGTATTTTGCTGTCGTCACTTTTCTCTTTTCGATTTTCCCCGCGAATTGGAGGTGAATAGCGGTCTCCTGTAATCTGCCCTTCGCCAAAAGTTTCTCGGCTCGTCTCGAGAATAAACCCCTTTGTATCCAGCAGGAACATATTTGCAGATCGGCCCGTAAGTTGGGTTTCAAGCGCGTAACGGTGCGTTTCACCCAATTCATCGATTACGGAAAAATCGAACGAAAGAATTCTTTCACCGGCTAATCGCGCGATATTTTGAAGAGTGGCTCCGGACAATCGTTTTCGCAAAAAAACTGCAAATGCCGAAGGATTGGCCGACATTTTATCGAGATCCCTGAGACGCCGCCTTATCAGGTAAATTCGCGGATTTGCAGGTTCAATGCTGATAAAAAGATATTTTGAATCGGTAAGACGAAAATCTATCGCAAGCTCGAACCGCGACATCTGAAATATCTTCCCGAATTTTCGGCCTACAAGGGCTGTTTCGAGTTCATCGCGAATTTTTTCGAGGGTTAGAGCGTTCAAAAATTAAGTGTGACTAATGAAATTATCCCAAAAAAATCCGCTAGGAATGATCTGTTTGTAGAACACCCAAGTCATAAATTATCCGAGTTCCGTAGGAAAGGCATGATGTATGCCGTTGCTGCGGAACTTCCAACCTTAGCCTTTACGCAAGTTCTACAAATATATAGCTCCTAACGGAGCTAAGATTCTTTTTGTCAATTGAGTTTAGTCTAACGACTCAAATGAAAAAGTCCAACGTCAATGTATATCGACCTTGGACTTCAAACGGATTGGGCTGCAATACCGTTAATATTCCTTAATGAGAATTGTTCCGGACGCAATATCATGTGCGGCGCGTTTTTCTTCATTAAAGAAGACCGGCAAAAGCCCTATACCGCCGAAGGCAAGCGAAAGAAGATAAACAGATGAGCTGACGGCTGCCTGGTGAAGAGTCGGATACGCATTTTCCTCGGCGTCTATAAGCTCGAGTGAAAAAAGCTTCATGCCGAATGTGCGGCCGATAAAGCTGAGCGAAACCGTCAGGTATACAAACATAACGATCGCAAAAGATGCGGCAAATGCAAAAAACCCCGAAAACGACAGCCAGCTTTCACCGGTCAGCATAAACGGCGACAACAGGATAAAACTGGCGAAACCGCCGAGGGCTAAATCGAAAAGCCCCGCGTTGAAACGTATAGAAAGCGGAGCAAGATCGTCTATCTCATCAATTTCAATCTCACTATCAACCTGTTCAATTTCCGCAATGCCGGGTTCAGGCAGCGGAGCTTTGATCTGAATCCGGACAGATTTTTCATCGCGCAAAACGATTTCAGCATCGTCTGTCATCATCGAATTTTCGGCGTGGAAACTTGTCGCTATTTTTGCGGGCTGTGGAAGCGGCGGCAGCTTATTAGTATCGAAGCCTTTTTTCTCTATCCGCAAAGATGAAACCAATCTCGGCTTTGCAGCAGCATAAACCGTAGCATTTGTTTCGGCGCGCTTTTCCGGGAGCTTACTCGAACGCGAAACCACATTAAACGGAAAATTTTTACCGGTTACGGGCTTTGCCGCGACAATCTGCTCAGATTCTTTATTTTCTTCTGTAAAAAATACACGCCGTGAATCTTCGATTCTCTTAAGTGCGTTGGCGACCTTTAAATTTTCGTGAACGGCCGGCTTTGTTTCCTCAACATATTCTACTTTTAATGCATTGGCGCCGCTCGTTACCAGTTGTTTTTGATAGACGGCGGGCGCTGCATCCGGCGACGATGTTTCACGATTTGCAACGCCGTTTCTTTGCCTCACCGTATTTTGGAGTTGCAGCCTCCAGTCCGGCAAAGCAGCGTTTTTATTCTGAAAATCTACCAAAGTCGGACTTGTTTTTTTTATGGCAAGATCGGTCGTGTCAATCTTAACGGAAACAGGCTTTACAGCTGAAACCGTTTCTAACTGTAGCTGCCTGACGGGAACCGCCGGCAGTGCGGACTTAACCCTGACTTTCACCGGTTCAGATGCCGGAGCAATTTTTGAATGAAGTTCCTCCCGAACCGTGTCGTTCATCATCGCTCCGCACGTCAGACAAATCGACAAAGTTGGTGCTAGATCGCGTTTACAAACGGGGCACATCATAAGCTTTTATTATTGGTGATTTGGATTTTGTTTCAGAGAGATCAGGACAAATCTACGAAAGAATATCAGAAGTTACTTTAAGTAGTCAATAGTAAAGTGTAGAAAACTTTAAACTAATTCAAGTTGGCAAAATTACATAATAAATGTGGAAAATATTGAAGATAACGTCCCTTACAGCAACTGCCGGCCGCCAAAACCGGTTTCCAGTTCGTGCCACCATTTAATTTTCTCGCCTTCGCCGAGCTGCCAGCAGAGCAATACGACCCGGCCCTCTCTCATACACGGAAAATCGATCAGGCCTTTGGAATAGTCCTTTAATTGAACGCCCAGATCATTTAATGCTGTTGTCATTTTTCCAATTTCGTAGAGGGCTTTCACATAATTTGAACCGCCTCTCATTCCGCCGCCCGCCTCTGATTTCCCGGCTGCGGCCCGTGCCGAATCACGATAGAGCTCCAATTTCGCATATAGCTTTTGGATCGTCGTCAGATCCGCACTTACGCCGGGTAATATTTCGTTGGCTTCAGTAATCGTAAAAAGTTTCATTGTTCGTCTGTTACGCGAACAAAATCGCCTGAGCTTTCGATGTCATCTTCGCCGAAGCCGGATTCTACGGCGACGTTGCGGGGAATCCGGGATATTTGCTCTCTGTCGTTATGTCGCAGAATTTCGGGCATCGGCATCTCATCCGGCGGAACAAAGGACGGTACATCGTAATCACCGATCTGTGTAATATCCTTGCGGATAAGCTCCGGTATTTCGCCCAAATCTATAAAAAAGTCAGCTACGTCGATAAGCCGCGGCGCCGTGTTGGAGCGAAATCCGGCAACTTCGACACGACAGCCTTTGTAGGCAACAGCATTTATCGCGTAAACAAAATCTTCGTCGCCGGAAACCAGAACCGCAGTGTCGTACCGGCCGGCCAGACTCAGCATATCGACTGCGATTTCAACGTCCAGGTTCGCCTTTCGCGTCCCGTCGTAAAATGTTTTCAGCTCCTTCTGAACGACACGAAAGCCGTTCCGCCGCATCCACAAAAGAAAGCCCTGCTGCCGCTCCGCACCGGTATCCACGCCGGTATAGAAAAAGGCCCGCAGCAGCCGGCCGTCGCCAAGCAATATACGTAATAGCTTATTATAATCGATGTCGAGCGAATGAAACCGGGCTGCGTGAAAAAGATTATTGCCGTCGATAAAAACGGCCACCCGACCGCGATGCCCAAACTTCCATGAGGAGCTTGTAGTCGTGTCAAACTGCATTTGTTTTGACCTCTTTCGTTATATTCCGCGGCTAATTTGTAATGCAGTCGACGCTGTAAGAAAAGGAAATCGGGGTTCTAATCCTAAATCGTTCTATTTTATCCCTTATTCGACTCTTTATTTGTTAAATCTAAACTTTCGTCAAAAATAATTTTAAAGTCCAAAATTCTTTCCCGGAGCGCGTTTGCCATCAAAATTAGCTTATCTTTAGTTTGCATCGTCAATCAAAATCGGTCAAGCATTATGAATGATTGTGATAAAATTCATCCGGCTTTGAATGCAGAATGGAGAAAGATAACAAAAAAACTTTGGAAAGCGGTTGGCTGAAGGATCTGCAAATTCAATCTGAAAGCACTGCTTTCAAACCCGAAGAGATGGTTTCCTGTCAAAAATGCGGGAAATCCAACCCTCCGACAAGATTGAGCTGTTTTTATTGTTCAACTGAGCTGCATGTTCCGGCGCAACACATGCATCTGGCCAAGCTCAATCTCAGAAAACTCGAAAACTGGGAAAAGGGCTGCAGTATTATATATTTGCCCGTGATCGAAGGCCGCACGGAGGTGGACCTCAGGGATATTGCCCGGCAGCTGTCGATTGACACGGAAGCTTTGAGACTGATATGTGAATTGAAAAGTCCGGCTCCGATTGTTCGTTTAGAGTCGGCGAGAGAAGCGGAGGCATTTACGCAAAATTTTGCGCAGTCAGGACTACGGTTTTTAATTGTCAGTGACGAAATTTTGCTCGCTGATAAGCCGCCGGTACGCCTTCGCAGCCTTGAGTTTGGGGGAGAATCTCTCGCTTTGGTTTATTTTAATACAGGCGAAAAAAAGATTGTTCCGTACGAGGAACTTTCGCTCATCGTAACTGGCGCGGTCTTTGAATCGAAGATCGAATCTGTCGAAAAGCGTAAAAAGAAGGAAATAAAAGTTCTTCGTGAAACTGAAACTTCATCCGACGAAGCCGTCATCGATTTTTACTCCGCCGCCGATCCCTTCGGTTATCGAATTCCTTCAAAAGGTTTCGATTTTTCGTGTTTAGGCGCAGAAAAAGGTTTGCTGGCCGCCGAGAATATGCGAAAGCTGGTTTCAAAACTACGCACGTTTGCTCCATCGGCGCGATTTGTGGATGATTATCTTGCGAATAAAGAACTATTGGACACAGTTTGGGAAATCGACCGAAGAAAAGACTTCCACGGCCTCCAGCGTACGGGTTTTGGAAGAAAGGACTTTACCAACGTTGCTTTGAGCAATAATCTCCAGCAATTTACAAAATACTCCAGGCTGCAGCGGCATTTATTATGAGAAGTAAGTTCAAAGTTCAGGGTTCAAAGTTCAAAGCCGAAAGTCCAAAGTCCAAGGTCCAAATTCCAAAGTCGAAAGTTGAGGCCGGACGAAAAGAAAAGGGATTTCGGGAAGTAAGATCATCTCCACACCCCTCATCCCTCATCTTTGGTGTTTCGCCCGTGCTCGAAGCCTTGCGTGCAAATTCGCGGCGGATCGATAAGATCGTGATTGCGGAAGGTGCGAAGGAGCGTCGCCTGCAGGAGATAGTCGAACTCGCGCGTCAAAATAATGTTTTGATTATTCGTGTATCCCGCGACAGCCTTTCCAAACTTGTCGCTGATGGTGCAAATCATCAGGGCGTAGCCGCTTACACGGCTTCGGGTAATTATCTTGCCACCGAAGAAATTCTCGATGGAATTGAGGCAAACGCGCTGCTTGTCGTGCTCGACGGCGTTGAAGATCCGCGAAATTTGGGCGCTATTCTGCGAACCGTCGAATGCGCCGGCGCCGATGGCGTTTTTATTCCCGAACGCCGGGCTGTGGGTCTGACCGATACGGTTGCAAAATCTTCGGCCGGGGCGGTTGAACACGTTAAAGTATCGAAAGTTGCCAACCTGAACCGTCTAATAGAAGAGTTAAAGGAACGCAATATTTGGGTGGTAGGCACAAGCGGTAACGCCGGAATGAGTTATACCGAATGGGACTGGAAACAGCCGACCGCACTAGTTTTGGGCGGCGAAGGCAGCGGGCTTCACCGCCTGGTTGCCGAAAACTGCGACGTTTTGGTAAAAATACCGATGTATGGAAGAATAGAATCGTTGAACGTATCGGTCGCGGCGGGCGTTGTATTGTTCGAAGCAGTCAGGCAGAGAGTTCGGAGTTCCAAGTTCAAAGTTCCGAGTTCCGACCGGGCTTCTCATTTTGAACTCGAAACTCGGAACTCGGAACTCGAAACTTAAAAGACTATGTTTTGCCCTAAATGTGGAGTACAGAATCCGGAAACCGGTAAATTTTGCCGAAGCTGCGGCACCGATCTCGGCAACATTACGGACGCACTATCGGGAAAGCTAAGGAAATCTCAGGCCTTGGTCGATAAAAAAGGTAAACCCGTAAATTTCGAAGGTGCGATAACAAAGACTTTTACCGGTTTTGCCTTCCTGATCATCGCCATCATTTTAGCGATAACCGGAGCGGCTGGCGCTAAAGTTTGGTGGTTCTGGATGCTGATCCCTGCATTCGGAAGTTTAGGAGCGGGCGTGGCTCAATATATTCAGCTTAAAAAGCAGGAAAGCGGAAATTCCACGATTGCCGGGCCTGATGATCGAAACGTTCTAATCGCGAATCAAAACGCCGCATTGCCGCCGCTTCAAACCGAGTATGTCTCGCCCGAATCACGTTACAAAACCGGCGATCTCGTTCCGCCAAGCGTCACCGACGGCACAACCAAACATCTGGAAATGAACTCCGAAGGCGAGACGATGACGCTTCCGAAAAGATAAATTTTTCCGCGTCATTCTCCTACGTTTCTTGTTCCTCTTGTTCCGTGTGTTCATCCTGTTCCGTGGTTCATTCTTACTCTTCCAAGGTTGAGATCAAATCAGGAAATAAGAATGAACCACGGAACAGGATGAAAAAGAAAAATAAGAGGAACAAGACGATTTAACAAAAGATAACTTTCCGACCGCAACCCATCGTGAAAATCTTCCCACGTCGATGGAACCCAATAGATGATAATTTAAACCATTTCTTAATCATCGGTTATCGATTATTCCAAAAATAAAAAGAGCGGCTATTTTCGTACTACTACTCTCGCATTACCGGCATTTCCCTGCGAGTCAAAAACGCGAAGCGTAACGGTATATTCGCCGGAATTTCTAACCGGAATTTCTACTGTGTAACGCTCATTGGGCGAATCGGAAATGCCATCGTCGGCAAAAACCGTTTGCCATTCACCGCCGTTTACATTGAATTCCGCCCGGGTTAGATAACTCGACTTATCCGAAGCCGTGAAAGCAACACGAGCTTTTTCACCGGTTATCTGCGGTGTTCCACTAGGAGCAACGCTCGGCTGCCCGTTATCTATGTCGAACGGCTCGCTGATCCTTTCTCCTGTAAGTGCCAGGCCCGGCGGATTTTCGGGAGCATCTTTTGCGATAATTTTCAGTAAATATCGGCCGTCTGCAAGAGACTGCCCGTCGATAGTGTAAAAGTTTTCTGCAATATCTTCGCGCAAAAGCTTATAGTTTGCATCGGTGATTTCTTTATAATATACGCTGTAAAATAACTTATCGCCGTTTCGGTCTTCTGCCGTCCATTGAAACGATTTCGCACTTCGCTGATATACGCGCCGCGGGGGAACCGAGACGTTCGGAATGCCGAAGGCCTGCGAGTCGAGCCCCGAAAGTTCGATATTCGGATCGATCTGGATCGGAGGATTTGATATCAAGCCTATATTTGCCTGCAATATCTGAATCGCAAGAACTTCCGGAGCTATATTTCTTGAAAGATAAGAAACGCTGACCTCGCTTAAGGATGCCGAGCCTCCTGAACTTTTGAGAATCGAGCGCCACTGCAGATATTTTGCGCTTGGACTGGCAATTTGTCCGCTGTTATCTCTGGTATTGACAGTGCTCCAGGCGCTCCAGGTTTCGTCGGAGCGCTCGGTGTTGCCGGAACGGGTTTGAATCTGCACATTTCCGCCGGAACGCCACCATATCCTGCCCCACGAAGCCGAGTTTCCTGCATCCATAACCTCGGATTCGTAAATTCCTTCGGAAAGAGTTTCGGGCCCGATCCGAAACAATCTACCCTGATTGCTCGATGTCGCGTAAAGATTCGAGCCCATGCTTTTGATCGTCGAGATCTGATTAGTGTCGGACTGCAAAACAAGCGTTTCCCGTCCGTCGTTGCCTATGCTGTAAATTCTGCCTTTGTCGGATGTCCCGAGCAGCACGCCGCTGCCGGCCGGATTTGCATAAATGGAAAAGCCTGCGACAGTGGGTGAAGACCAAATAATATCGCTGGCTCCGTTGGGCAATATTCGATAGACGGCGGATTTCGCGCCGGTCAGATCATATCTGCTCTTTTGCGGAGGCTCGGGCATCAATGGCGAAGGCCTGCCAGCGGTAATTGTTTTTTTGGCAGGAGTTGCGGCCGCAGCCGGTACAGCCGGAGTTGCCGTTGAAGCTGACTCGCCTAAAGCTAATGCATATACCGAACCGTCCGGTCCGACCGCAAGCTCGTGAATCTCGCGCAGCGGTGAATCGAGCAGGGCAAATGGCTTTCCGTCCGGGCCGAATCTCATTACCACGCCGCTGGAGTCCGTGCCGGCGTATAAATTGCCGAGTTTATCGGTTGTTAAAGTTATGATATGAGTTTCACTGGTATCGAAAAGCAAAGACGATTCCGGCGAAGCATTGGCCGAACGCACACGATAGATCTTACCGCTTTCACCAGTGCCGACGGCAAGGCTGCCGTCATTCATCAGCGCAAGCGACCAGATATATTTCTCTTTCGCATCGAAATAAACTTCGGCTTTTCCGGCAGCGTCGATCCGATAAACCTTGCCGTCCGGCGATGTGCCTGCAAAAACCTCGCCGTTCTTTCCGATAGCCAGAGCTTGAACATTCAGCTCATTCAGATCCGTAAAAAGAACGCCGGCGCCGTTGGGGCCGACTTTATATATCCGCCCATCACCGCCTGTGCCTAGAAACACGTTTCCGCTTTCATCTACTGCGCTCGACCAAATGTAAGGCTGTTCTGTTTTATAAACCTCCGTAAATTTCGGAGCCAGCGTGATCGTGCCGTTATTATCGATGGAAACGCTGCGTGCATCACCTTTAAGGACTTCCGCACGGGAATTAATAGTCCAGATCGAAGGTTCAACGGCGTCCACCGTAAATGAAAATAACAAAATAAGAAAAAGCGGCAAAAGCAATTTGTTCATGGGAATTAATAATTAGGTTCTGTGGCGTTTATTTTTATAGGCGGCGTTAGTCGTCTTTTTCCTAAGTATAAACATAATTTCGCGCGAAAAGACACCGCAAGTTTTCGCCGGGGGCGTCACTCAGGATTACGCCGGTACATATGAGATGTTATATTTTCCCAGCCGACGAAACCTTTTTCCCCCCAGGCCTGTCCCTTATTGCTGCAGCGGATTCTCCTTCTATAAACATCACCGCGTCGCGCAATTCTTCAGCATTACCTGTGATCAGCCGGGCGCTGCGTTCGCGGGTGAGATACGCCCAAAACCATTCGAGCAATACATAAACCCGATTGCGAAATCCGATCAAGAACACCACATGTAGAAAGAGCCACATCATCCAGGCAATAAAGCCGGAAAAGTGCCAGCCCTGAATATCGGCGATCGCTTTACTGCGGCCGATAGTGGCCATGGTGCCTTTATCGACATAACGAAAATCAGTGCGAGCCGCGCCTTTAAGATCGCTCAAAATATTCGCGGCCGTTGCCGAACCCATTTGCATTGCGGCAGGACTCACGCCAGGAACCGGCTCGCCGTTCGACTGTTTTAACGACGCCATGTCGCCGATCACAAAAATATTCTTATAATCCGGAATCGTCAGATCCGGCTGCACAAAAACGCGTCCCGCTTTATCCGTTTCGGCGCCCAGCTGTTTTCCAAGCGGCGATGCGGCGACACCTGTTGCCCAAAGCACGACATCGCACTCAATCCAATCTTCGCCGACCTTTACGCGGCCAGATTCGATCTCTGTAACAAAGCTGTTCAGGCGGACCTCGACTCCGATATCTTCAAGCTGCTTTTTTGCGCTCTCAGAGAGATCTTTCGCAAAAGTGCCGAGCACGCGATCCGATCCTTCGAATAGCAAGACCTTCGCTTTAGTCGTGTCGATCGCCTTAAAATCTTTTGCGAGAGCCTGGCGGGCGATGTCCGCGATCGCACCGGCAAGCTCGACGCCGGTCGGCCCGCCGCCGACCACGACAAAATTCAGAGGCTCGTGCGTTCCGGTCAAATACGCTTCGCGCTCGGCAAGCTCGAAAGCCAGCAAAATACGCCTACGCATTTCGACCGCATCCTCGATAGTTTTCAGGCCTGGCGCCGCACGCTCCCAATCGTCATTTCCAAAATAAGAATGCCTTGCTCCTGCTGCAATTATTAGATAATCGAACGGAATCTCCGCGCCGTTTTCCAATCTCACAGTCTGTTTATCTTTATCAAAACCGACAGCTTCGCCAAGAATCACTTCGATATTCTTTGCATTGTGGAGGATACGGCGTATCGGTGATGCGATCTCGCCCGGCGAGAGAACGGCGGTCGCTACCTGATACAGCAAGGGTTGAAAGACGTGGTGGTTCTTGCGGTCGATCAGGGTTACGTCAACGTGTTTGCCGGCCATAGCCCTTGCTGCCCAAAGGCCTCCAAAACCACCGCCGACGATGATTATCCTGGGCCTGTTTTTCATAAATCTGCCTCCGCAATTCAGCGCGAAAATGCCGCTGCAGTACGTTACTCACAGAATAACATAGCTGATAAATGCTTGCCGCCGGTTATCAGTTATCAGTTTTCAGTTGTCAGCTATTCCGAAGAGTAATTTCTTATAGTGCTTTGGCTCCGTTGTAGCGCGCAAGCGTTTGATTTCTTCGTGTTCCTCTTACTCATTCCTGTTCTTCTTGTTCCGTGATTAATTCTTATTTCCTGATTTGATCCGGGAATGAAAGAGTAACCACAGAACAAGAAAAGGAGGAACAAGAGGATTTAGCAAAAAGATTTCCTATGTCAACAGAGACTAAACGCCGACGAATTTCGCATAGATGGACCGGGCCGCAGATACATCGTCCGTTCCGCGGATAATTGCCCGGGCATCGCGAAAAATCGTCAACTCATAATCGTCAACCACAAATCGCACGAGATATTCGTTTTGTTTAACCTCGGCGATTTTCCGAAGGTTTTCAGCCAGAATCTTGAGATTCAGGCGTGTCGGCTTAGGCGGAGAGATCTGGACGGCATCTCGCCCGCAAAGAACGGCAGAAAATTCCTGTGATTCGCTGTCGAGAAATTCAAAACCGCGTTGACCGCATGTTTTGCAGTCGGGATTCAGAGCCTTGAGCTTTATCTTTCGCCAATCGTTTTGCCATATGTCGAACTGCATCAGCGAGTGGTGAAGAGACTTGAAATCGCCGACGAGAATCTTTATCGCTTCCGTGACCTGGACCGCCGAAATACTTGCGATTATAGGCATTATCACACCTGCCGTATCACACGTCGGCGTGCTTCCGGCGTCAGGCATTTCTTCAAAGATACAGCGCAGACACGGCGTTTCGCCGGGAATTATCGTCATCGTCGTGCCATAGCCGGAAACCGCCGCGCCATAGACCCACGTTTTGTTGTGTTTTACGCAGGCGTCATTTAACAAATACCGAACCTGAAAATTATCGGTACCGTCTAAAACGAGGTCTACGTCTTTTATAAATCTCTCGATATTCGAATTATTTATATCGGCAATTATCGCTTCGACTTCAACTTCCGAATTGATCTCGGCGATGCGGCTCTTTGCGGCAATTACTTTCGGCAAACGCTCCTCCGCATCGCTCTCTTTGTAGAGTGTTTGTCTTTGCAGATTAGTGAACTCGACAAAATCCCGGTCAATAATCCTCAGATTGCCAACGCCCGCACGGGCAAGCATCTCCGCGTGCGAAGCCCCGAGTGCACCGCAGCCGACAAGCAACACACGGGAATTCAACAGTTTTTCCTGGCCTGCCTTGCCGATTCCGGGGAATAAAATTTGGCGGCTGTAACGGCCGTTCATTTTTTTCAATCTGATTTTTGCTAAAACAATCTTTCTAAAACTGCAGTTCTCATTACTTTTACAGGAGCATCATTCCCGTTCCAAATCTCAAATTGTTTCGCTCCTTGCCCGATCAGCATCTCCAATCCATTCAGCGTCGGTACTCCCGCCTGTTTTGCCTCACTAATCAGCAGCGTTTCGATAGGATTATAGATCAAATCGTATATGAGTTTTACACCTCTAAGATTTTCGGCCGTTGCAATAGTTTCGTTCTCCAACTCACCTTTCGTGCCGAGCGGCGTCGCATTTACAATAATATCAAAGCCGGTTGTCAGTTGTCGGTTGTCAGTTGTCAGTTGCTGAATGGATATCCCAAAATCACTAACTAATTTGTCGGCTTTTTGTAGATCGCGGGCAAAGAGAGAAACTTCCGCACCTTCCAGTTTCAGAGCGTAAATACAGGCGCGTGCGGCTCCGCCTGCGCCGAAAACGGCTACTCGGGCATGTCGTAAATCTCCGAACGCTTTTTTTAACGGCTCGATAAAGCCGTGGGCATCGGTGTTAAAACCGTAAAATTTGCCGTTTTCGATCTTAACCGTATTGACTGCGCCGATCTTTTTCGCGGTTTCGTCCATAGAATCGAGATGTTTGATGATCGTCTGTTTATGGGGAATCGTAACCGAAAAGCCCGCAAAATTTAGCTCGACCTCACGCGTGGCGG
>JACDAY010000267.1 GCA_013695195.1 Blastocatellia bacterium
GTATGGAACGAGGTCGAAAGATCACAGGACAAATTGAGCGCGGCTACGAACTCCAATACTGCATCGAGCGTTTCAATGTCGAGCCTTCCGCTAACGCTGGAGAATTCGCGCGTGCGTGCCGATTCCGGCGAATACATAAAAGCCCTCTCCAATATCGTCGAGGGCAAGCCGGACGTGATCGGATTTCTCTTCGCGATAAACGGCGAGATCAACAGCGCCGACACCTACGGTTCCAAAGCCCTTTTCCTAAAGCTCTGGCCCAAACTCCTAAAAGCCGCCGCCATCGAAGCCGTCGCCGAAACCTCCGATGCCGATACCCGCGCTGAACAGGCGGAAACACGACCGGTAGGAAGTGTGCCCCAAGCCGCACTCCCCGACATCGAAACCTTCCTCGAAACCTCCGAAAACGCTCCGGTCACAAACGAACGCCAGGTCACCGCCCGCATAAAAATGCTCACCCGCGAAACCAAAAACTCCGTCTTCCTCGAATCCCTCGACCACACCACACTCCTGCACCGGAGCTACATAGCGAAGTGAACACTCCGACTCTCATCTTAGAAAAGAGGCTGTCTGAAAAGTCTTTTCCAATGTGCCGCGAAGCGGCTGTCAGAAATTAGCCAGACGTGAAAGGTCTGGCTATTTTCTCAATACGCCTTCAGCTAAAATGACTTTTCAGACAGCCTCTTTTTCCTATTCCACTGGTCAATTTTCATGTTATTATATCGTATTATGGCCTCGATAGTTGGCACAATACCTAAACCCGTTCGAATCGTGGAGGGCGTCCTTCGTGTTGGAGACTCTCGCGTTTCGCTCGATTCGGTCGTCTATGCCTTTAACAACGGTTCCGATGCCGCCGACATCCAATACTCGTTCGATTCCCTATCACTCGCTCAGGTTCACGCGGCGATTGGCTATTATCTCCACAACAAAGACAAAGTCGACGAATACCTGGCAAAACGTGAAATTGAACGCGAAGAACTTCAGCGAAATCACAAAGCTCAATTTCCGTCACCCGTCACGCGCGAGATGCTTCTTGCTCGAAAAAATGGAACCGATCGGAACTGGAAAAAATGATCCGGTTCCTTACTGACGAAGATTTCAATAGCAAGATCCTTGCTGGCATCCGCCGTCGGCTTCCCGATCTCGATATCGTTCGCGTTCAGGATGTCGGACTGCGCACACTCCCCGACCAACTGGTTCTCGAATTCGCCGCGACGGACAACCGCCTCGTCCTCACTCACGACGTAACTACAATGCGACGCCACGCTTTGGCCCGCGTTGACGCCGGAAAACCGATGCCCGGCGTTTTCGAAATATCACAAAGCCTGCCAATCGGCCAAGCAATCGATGCGGTCGTCTTCATCGTCGAATGCGGCCGCGACGACGAATGGAACGGCCTGATCGAAAACCTCCCATTGTGATATGATTCCCAACCGGCCTCATGCTGACGACCGAAGCCATGATCGCAGACGTAGCCGACGAAAAAGGCGACGGCGGAATGGGCGGCGGCATGGGAATGAAAGACTGGACCGCAAGCATCCCTGCTTGCCTCTGTCAGAACCGCGAGCGGAAGCTACCGGGTTCCTAAATCAAAAGGCTTCGTCTCATTCGGGACGAAGCCTTTTGCATTTTGCTTTGACTTATTTTAGAGATAGGCGAAAATACTAACGAATATGAAATCGCGCGTTTACGTTGAGACTTCCATTCCAAGCTTCTATTACGAGGTTCGTACAGAACCCGATATGGTCGCGCGTCGCGAATGGACGCGACGTTTTTGGCGCGCTGCGGAAGACGACTATTCTCTCCTCACCAGCCCTGCAGTCATCGAGGAGTTGGAACAGGGCGACTTTCCGAATAAGCAAGATGTGATCGATCTCGTAACCACGCTTCTCATCCTGCCAATTGACGAAAACATCGGCGAGATCGTGGATACTTATATAACGCACAAGGTAATGCCGGGCCATCCTCGCGGCGATGCGTTGCATCTTGCACTGGCTTCCTATCACAAATGCGACTTCCTGCTGACGTGGAACTGCAAACACCTCGCGAATGCAAACAAGTTCGGACACATTCGCCGTATCAATGTTATGCTTGGGCTATACGTTCCACTACTTGTAACGCCGCTGGAACTATTAGGAGACTCGGTATGAGCATAGAAAAAGACATCGCCATCGAGCGCGTTAGAGAAGTCCGGCATAGAATATCTGCCCAATTCGGCCACGACACCAAGCGAATGATTGACCATTATATAGAGCTTCAAAAGAAATACGCCGATCGCCTCGAACCCGTTACCAAGCGAGACGAGAACCCAACCGCCGAAGTTATGGCAAAACAATGATCGCCGACGTCCAGGACGACAAGGGCGACGGCGGAATGGGAGGCATGGGCGGCGGCATGGGCATGGGAATGTAAAACCGGGACCGCGGACGGCTCGTCCGCCTCTGGTCAGAACCGCGAGCGGTAGCGACCGGGTTCCGACACGATCATTCCATAAGTCAATTGACAAAATGGCTTCGTCTAGCGATAGGCGAAGCCTTTATCATTTCTAATGGAGCAAAAACATGGCGGGAAAAAGGCATCACATAATACCGAGGTTTCTACAAAAGGGATTCGCCAGCCAGATTGACGGTGAAACGATATCGACATGGCAATACCGAAAGAACACCGACGCCCCGAAAGAGATTAGTACTAAAGACACAATCGTCTCAGAACACTTCTATGGCAAGGGCGAACTAAACGCAGATGACTTAATAACGGAGCTAGAAAGAACAAAACTATCGCCCCTAATTGATTCAATCCGTCAAGGGAAGTGCGACTTCGCGTCCCGCACCGGAGACATAGCGGAGCTAATTGCTCATTTATCCATTCGCTCCAAGCTAGTCAGAAAGGGATTTGAGAAACTTTCCCACCAGTTCTTGGATGGGATGAAAGACATATTCGACGATCCAACCACCGTGGACGGAATGTTAAAAGCAGCTCCTGCTTCGTTCATTGAAGAACAATTCGACAATGTGCTTTCTGATCCAAAGTACGTACCGCAACTCGATGGCGCATTGGCCATTCTTGAAACCATGGGGCTGACGAAGGATGACTTAAAATCCCTTGCAACCGGAATGGTTCAACATCATTTACAGAATCCAGAAATGAGGAAAGAAGCCGTCGATCAGGTCACAAACGTTCTTGGTACTGTATTTGATCTGCCTCAAAACACGGTTTCAAAGTCGATTAAAGAAGGACACATCAAATCTCTTATTGCGAATTTGGCTCCTCGGCCTCGTGTGGAGGTTTTCGAAAGTTTCACATGGTCCGTCAAGACTCTCGACTTTAGTTTGATATTGGGCGATGCACCCTGTCTTTTCCGCACTGAAGAAAGCGACGAACTTTTACCTTCGTGTGAACCGAAGAAAGCCGTTGCGGTTTATCTTCCGATCTCGAGTAATCAGCTTTTAGTAGGTGTGCTTAATCTACGCGTCTTTGAAGATTCCCCTTCGAACCTCAACGATTCAATTGCTCGCTGTAGCTATGAACAGTTTATAGCCACAGTCAGTTCAAGGGAGCTAGCGTACCTGATTTCTTCGATTGGAGCCAATGCGCATCTTGCGAGCGAATCAGAAATTGATTCTGAGATTGATGAAATTCGACAAAACATTAACGATTTAGTCTATGGCGAACATCCGGAAGCCTAGAACTGTTTTAATAATTTGTCCTTTCTTCTCACCTGCTTAGAATCAGCTTTGTACCCGGCGAAGATAAATGCTCCATCTGTGTCCTTAACTTGATACCAAGATGTCTTTACATTCTTATCGCCGACCTTCACGTACGCATCGACATCTAGACCGCGCCCCTTGACCTTTTCAATCTCAGCAATGATTGCGTCATATGAATCGTTCTGTGACGGGGCTTTTGGGAAGACCAATGAAATACTCAGCCACGTTCGCTTCGGAGTAATGCCAGGCAGTGTGTGCTGTTCTTCGGTCTGAACATAATAAGCATCGTTCGAAGTGCCGGAGCTTTTTACACCATTGTATTCGTCCTCCGTCATGATGTTTTTCTTCGCCGCCTTGTAGACAAGGTTTCCTGCAAATTGATTGGGTGTTAAATCATCTTCCCCAAGATATGCATAGCCCAGCGCGTCTTGGCTCGGATTTTTCTTTACGGCCTTTTCAAACTCGTCGCGAAGTATCTTATCGACGGACTCTGGCGCTGGCAGACGACCTGAAAAAGTCACGTTGACCATCTGTACACCGCTTTGAGATTTTACCTCAACCTTAAATATCGGTTTTTCGCCGGGAGCTAGAGCGGGCGCCGGAGACGGAACGATCGCCTCATTCTTTTCTTGCTTAGAGCCACTACTCGAACAGGCCATCAACATGAAGACCAAAACTACTAACGGCAATAGATGGAAAATTAATTGCATACAATTCCTTTTGGATCGGTATCCTTGTACATATCTCTGTCGACGACGATTACGCGAGAGTATCTCGAATTGAACTAGTCGTCAAGGATTTGTTGTCGGGTAGCGATGATGTGAATTTAGCCGTGGGTTTCAACCCACGGCTGGCGGTCAACAAATCCTCGTCGCGTCAGCGACGGATGATGTTTGCGTTTGGTTCAATTGCCGCTGACGCGGCAAGATCGTTCTTTTGATCCACATTCCGTGGGTTGAAACACCACGGCTAAAATCATCCTGCCGCTAACGCGGCAGTCCCAAGGCTCCAGTATGCGGAGCGGACGGCATACTTGTAGCTCCACGTGAAGCGACAGCGAAACATGGGGCTTCACCGGTAAGCTAAAAAAATCTTTTTGCGGATATGCCGCCGTTTCCGCCTTTGAAATAAGCGGCGGCAGAGCCGCAGAAATCAAGGTGAGGCGGGCCGGAAAAGCATAGCTTTTCCGCAAGTAGAAGGGCACAGCCCGAAATCCTGAGTCGAGTCTTTCGGAAAGGCAAGGCCTTTCCGCTCATAATCAGGGCATAGCCCAAGAAATTAGTGAGTAGAAAACTTCAGCGGGAGCGAACGCCGTTGTTCGACGCCTGCAGCGTCGGGATCGATTTGGACATCAACCCAGGGTTCCGCCAAAGGCTCCACCCCAGGCTTTATTATTTGTCGCCGTTTTGACCACTGCCCGGACTCGGAAGTCTGCGGAGCGGATCACGCGCCCTGCTTTAGAGCGTAGTTAGCGATGGCCTGTTCTCGGGTGGCTCCGAAGGCGTAGCAGTCGCTCTCTTCGATGCTGACGAATTCCGGGCCGACGACGCAATATTGGTCGCCGTCAAGAAAAATAAGTGTTCCGCCCGGGCCGCGTTCGGCTTCGAGGTCGGGGTCGTTTTTGAGCATTTCGAATTCCGAAGTCATGGTCACGATTGTAGCGCCGTAGCAATTGTCTGCGAAATGAGCGCAAAAAGGCAGCCGTGAAAGGTTGATAGAAATGATTCTTCGGCTGTGCCGATCTATTTGCGGTGAATCTCTCCTTCACCGTTTGCAGTCTCAACTATGGTTCACCGAAGCAACTCGCCTTTACTCATTGGTCGCACCGCAAGCGGCTGGGAGCTTGCGTTTGACGATGTGATAAAATTCCTTAAGGGACGTACACAAACAATTCCATCTCAATGAAGTATCACGTATTTGACCGTAAATTCCACTATTGGGCGGCTCTCGCTGTCTCAGTTCCGCTGCTTATTATGATCTGCAGCGGGATTATCCTCCATTTTAAAAAGCACTCGGCGTGGATACAGCCGCCGGAACAGATCGGGA
Source organism: Blastocatellia bacterium (assembly GCA_013695195.1). GTDB lineage: Bacteria > Acidobacteriota > Blastocatellia > Pyrinomonadales > Pyrinomonadaceae > OLB17. The sequence continues at coordinate 5,754 of JACDAY010000267.1, forward strand.
TCTCGGACGAGCCGGGCATTTCGTTCGATCAGGTGCTGGAAATATGCCGCGGCATTCCGAAGACGGAGGTCGAGGAATGGTCGGATATCAACCGGATCGACGTCAGGCCCTCCCGCGGAATGCTCAAAGTATGGGCAAAGAGCAATTGGGAAATTCAGATCGATACGAAAACGGCACAGGTGCTGCAGGTCGCGTACCGGCGTTCGGACCTTATCGAATCGATCCACGACGGCTCCTGGTTTCACGACGCCGCAAAGCTTTCGCTATTTTTGCCCGCGGGCATAACGCTGCTGCTGTTGTGGATCACCGGAATGTATCTGTTCATTTTGCCGTATTATGTCCGGTGGAAGAGAAAACACAGAAGTCGAGATTCTTGAGTCGGAAGTCGAGAGTCTTGAGCAGGAACTGATTCAAACTTAAGACTTAAGACTAAAGACTCTAGACTTCCCGACTCTGGACTTCCGAAATTTCTTGTGTTTTAGCTCTTTATATGATAGATATTAGTATCCTCGAAGTTTTTCATCCTGGCATTATAAATTAACTTACAGCTGGCATTGGAGGTTTTGATTTGAAATCGATAAGAACTGCGTTCCTGCTCATTATAACGACTGCATTCTTTGGCGTGTCGGCCTGGTGGTACATTTCGGCCGAAAAACCGCTTGGGAAAATCTTTGACGAAAGCGAGCCGGATCTGCCTTTGAGCGTCAAGATCGACAAGGAAAGATACAAGATGCTTAGGGCTGAGCAGCTGGGATTGTGGCGCGGTATGGACACTACGAAGCAAGGCTCGCGCGGCAAGGCTGTCAAACGAATGGAAGACAGCGAGAAAAACGTGGCAGCGAGACGTGATGAGTTCGACCGCCCCGCCGCCAAAACCTGGAAGGCACTCGGCCCGGCAC
>JACDAY010000347.1 GCA_013695195.1 Blastocatellia bacterium
GAGATAGACGGCGAGACTACAAGCATTGAATGCTTTCTGGGTTATGCGTTGGCAAAAGCGGGCCGGCGCGATGAAGCATTCGCCCTGCTGGGTAAATTGAAAAACGTCGAAGGAATATGTCTCGCCTGCCGAGTTAGCCGTTTTCTATGCCGGCCTGGACGATAAGGAGGAGGCTAAGGCTTCGCTGGAGAAAGCCTTTGCTGCGCACGACCTACAACTGCAATACCTTAAAGTGGATCCGCATTATGATTCTCTGCGTCTCGATCTGCTCTTCCAGGAACTCCTGCGCCGCATCGGAATGCCTTGATGCTGACTTGCTGAGCGTGTCAGAACCCGTTTCGCGGACGGAATGGTTAGCGACCGGATTCCTGACTTTTATTGCAGGGTCGAAACAATCGATACGTCTTTTATATAGGCTTTTGGAATACTCATATTCTCTTCGTCGAACATAAATTCACGAACGTCTTCGAAATTCATCGGTTTCGCTAGTAGAAATCCCTGTCCGTATTCGCATTTTAGTTTTTTCAATGTATTAAGCTGCGTTGTTGTTTCGATGCCCTCCGCAATTGTTTTTAGTCCCAGATTTCCGGCTAAATCCAATATCGTTTTCACAATCTCCGTGTTTGTTCCGTCATCGGAAATGGGACTGATAAAGGAACGATCAATTTTGAGAGTGGAAATAGGCAGTCTTACGAGATAGCTGAGGTTTGAATAACCTGTGCCAAAATCATCGATATCCAACTCGATTCCCAGATCCCGAAGGTCGTGAAGCATCTGGATTGCTTTCTCCTGATACTCAAAAAAGACCGACTCGGTTATTTCGAGTTTTAGCCGGTTCGGTCGAAACCCTGTTTCTTTTAAAATATTCTTGATATTCTGCACCAGCGTCGGCTGTCCAAACTGTTTGCAGGAAAGATTTACGCTCAGCGTTAAACGGGAGCGGCTCGACAGGGCTTCGTAAACCGACCCCATTTGAAGGCATGCCTTTCGCAGAATAGATTCGCCGAGTGTGTCTATCAACCCTATCTCTTCGGCCAGCGGAATAAATTTATCGGGCGAAATTTCACCCCGATCCGGATGGCTCCAACGCATCAAAGCCTCGACTCCTTTAATTTTTCCTGTGGCGAGTGAAAAGACGGGTTGATAAAACACGGAAATTTCTTCATTGTCGACCGCTTTTCGGAGATCGGTTTCCAGCTGCAATGTTTGTTTAACGGCAAAATGCATGTTTTCGTCGAACACCTCATGCCGGGCCTTTCCCGCCCGCTTTGCATGATACATTGCCGTATCCGCATCGCGCATCATATCTTCGGAAGTCCGGTGCCTTTCCGAAGCAAGCAGGATTCCGATGCTTGCCGAACTGTACACTTCGTGTCCGCTTATATTAAACGGCGTGTTGAACTTATTCTGAATTCTTTCAGCAATGCTTGTAACTTCCTCCTGATAATTTCGTCCTTCGACCAGAATGGTAAATTCATCACCGCCGAGACGTGCAACTATATCCGGTGGACGCATACACTCGCGGAGGCGGTCGGCGATAGCGATCAAAAGCTGGTCGCCGACAAAATGCCCAAGGCTGTCGTTGACGTTTTTAAACCGATCAAGATCAATAAATAACACGCTTACCCTGTATTTCGGATTTATCTTCGCTTTTTGCAGGGCACTGGCCAGACGCGTCATAAAGTAAGAGCGGTTCGGCAGTCCTGTCAGTGCGTCGTGGGTAGCTTCGTGCTGCAGCTTTTCTTCGAAAAGCTTTTTATCGGTGATATCCTGTATCTGAAATATCAGAATTAAACTATCCGACCGATCATTGTCGGCTGACGAGACGCTCCAGGACGTCCAAACCGTTCGGCCCGACTTGTGCAAATAGCGCTGTTCCATCTGCCAATTCGCGATCTTACCCGAACGTACTTCGTGAATCTTTACAAGCGAAACTCCGAGATCCTCGGGGAAAATTATCGCTTGGAAATCCGTCGCGAGAAACTCCTCGGCCGTATATCCTAAAATATCGGATAACGCATGATTTACTTTCAGCCATTTGCCCTCCTGAGAGACCAACGCAATGCCGATTGGAGCGTAACTGAAAGCGCTGCGAAAACGCTGCTCGGACTCACGTAAGGCTCCGGATTGTTTTTCCAGAACCTTGGCGTATTCATTTGCCTGCTCCGCCTGGCGCATGGATATTTCCACGTTTTTCAGGTACATCCGATATGTAAGAAAAAGCAGGAATATAACCGGGATTGTCAATAGAACCACGCGAAAGCCGAACGTCCCGGATAATCGCACCAACACCCCGGCGTTTGCTGCACCCACAAAGTAAGTTAGAAACGTCCAGATATATTTGCTCTTCCACGTTTCCCACAACGCCACGTCGCTCTTGAGCGAATCATAGAAGGAGCATAGCGCCGTGTTCACGATAAATTGCGTAAGTGCGATCACAGAAAGCGCGATGATGAAATTTTGAGCATTCGGCCCATATCCATGCAGTTGGCTAGCGGCGTATAGACCTGAAACTTTTAGAACAAAAACGACAATTGCAGTTGACAGCGCCATTGCCGCGGCATTAAAAAAAACGGTCACTTTTTTATTACAAAATCGCCAAGAGGAGAAAAACGCCTCAAAACCCGCGAGGATGATCGCAAATTCCCCGCCAATCGTAAGCAGGGCGAGGAAAATAAACGTGTCAGAAACCGCAATGTGAGATTTGAAACTGGGTATTTGAGCGGTTACGCGCGAACCGACTGCAATCGCAATGCATGCGAGCATCAAAACGTAGATATCCAGCCGCTCGACCGGCATATAAACTAACGCGCCCAACATTGAAATAAGCCCCGCGATTATCACGACCGCCATGTAAATTTTGTTCGAGTTCTGGCTGGTCATAAGACGGACTCTGGTGTATCGATTCTGCGGTATCGCCTGTGATCTAATAGAAGTATTTGTAGAATCCAGTGAAACGAATGAGCAGTTCGGCGGAAGAGATGGCCGCGAGGAGGCCGATGAAAAGGCAGGTCTATAAAAGACCTGCCTATATTATGAACTACCGTAATCGCCCATGTCTATTATTTTCTTCTATCTGAAATCTAAACAAAGATCGTCGTGCATTGATCGGTGTTCTTATAACCCGCCTTTGTAAAACTTTGATGAGCGTTCTTAAAGTCGACATTGCTGAGCAGGCAAATGTGTGAGACGCGATTCAAAAGTTCGAGGCTAAGTTTGGCAAGGCAGCTCGATCCGATGCCTTGTCCGCGGAATCCCGGTGCGACATAGATGCCTTCCAAATAAATAACATCGTCGGTTTTCGATATTATGTCGGCTTTAAATACGAGCTTTCCGTTGTCGAACACCACGAAGATTCGGCCCTGCTCGATTCTTCTTGTTACGCGTTTCAGAAATCCCTCGCGGTCTTTCTGCATGTTATCCACGCCGCATTCGATAAATGCAACCTCAGCCTGTGCTTCGGCAACCTGCAGCAACTCGTCGGCATTCGCCAATCGAATTTCGTGCTTGCAGTCCTGCACGAGATACGGAAAGCTGATCTCGAATAGCATTTCAGTACAGGTCAACCGCGGCTGACGAATACCGTCCGAATAGTGTTGCCAAAAGGACTCGGCAGCGTTTCCGCTAGAAATTATAAGGTGAATCGGCGTCTCCGACGCTCTTGCCGCGAAAGCCAAAGCCTGCAGCGCATTATCGGTACGGGCCTCTACGAGCGTGGTATGTCCGATAAGTGCGACTCCGTCAAGCTTTCCCGAATTGTTCCGAACGCCAAAGAATCTGCCCCGATTGAGCGAGCTTTCGACGCCGTTGTCGTTGATGAAGCTGGTCATTACGACCGTGTGAACCGGCCTGACTGCCAGGAAAGCTAAAGCTTCTTCCTTATCGACATTTTTCAGTTCACATACTTTTACCGAATCGGGCGTAATCCCGGGAAACAAATCAGTCGGCAGTGGCCTGTATCCGTAGGCCGAGTTGGCAGTTCGTTTGAACATTAGTTTTATCCTCCAATTTTTTATTTTTGTTTATTAAGTTAGAGAATAACTATTTCATACAGGTCGATTCGTCACCGTTGGTCAACGTACTCAAAGCAAAAATGGAATCTCCGACCAGCACGCCGTCGCCAACTAATACTCCATCACCGACAAGGACGCCATCGCCGACGAGAACGCCGTCGCCGACGAGAACGCCATCACCGACCAAAACGCCGTCACCGACCAGCACGCCCGAAGCAAGGAACACGCTTCCGCCGCCCATCGCCCCGCCGTTGCTTGTCATTACGTTCAGATTGAGTGTAACGCCCGTCGTGTAACGACTGCCGTACAGACTCTGATTGTCGTAGTAATCATAATAAATGCCGTCTTCGAACCACCAGTAATCGTGATAGACATACTGAAATTTATCGGCGAGGGCCTGGCCTTTCAAAAAGGCGGCGTTCGTCAGAATTCCCTGCGACCAAGTAAACGTGGTGCCGCCGACCGTGCTCGAAGGCGTGGGAAACGCGAGGCCGTATTGCAGAAGGCCAGTTCCCTGGTAGAATGTGTCGAAATCAGTGCCGAGCTTGTAGTTGCGGGCAAGACGAACCGCGCCTTCGACATTTAGCTGGCCTGCGCCCTGCTCGAGCATATTTACGCCGTTCAAAGGCTGGGCCGTATATTCCAGAAGCATCTTAACCATTGTCGGTGTCAGATTGGGATTCATTTGAAACAACAGGGCCGCCGCGCCGGCTACCATCGGCGTCGACATCGATGTGCCGCTCAGATACATCATATCGTTGTTGTCATAAGGGATATCGAGCGTCGAATTTGTCAATGACGGGTTATGCGAGATCAGATAGCTTGTCGATTTTGCCTTGGCTGCGGCTATTTTATTGCCCGGCGCGACGATGTCCGGCTTGATGACATTGTCGTAGTGTTTTTCGCCCCTGGAGTCGGTCCAATAAGAGCGGGTTGGGCCATGTGAACTATATGAGACCATGGAATCGTCGGAACGGGAGTCCGTCCCGAAGGAATTGGTTGCGCCCACCGTCAGGGCCGAGGGATCGTTGCCGGGCGAATGAACTTGCCCGTAAACCTTTTCGTTCGATGAATTTCTCCCGTTGTTTCCGGCCGCTGCGACGACCAGGACACCATAATAATTGAGAATTTGGACCTTGCGACAGATTGGATCGTTCGTCCATGTATCGATAGCCGGCGTTCCAAGACTGAGATTTACAACACGGATATTGTAAGCGGTTCGGTAAGCAAGTACCCAATCCAACGCGTTCAAAAGCGCGGATGTCTTTCCTTTACCCGTTGCATCCAGAACTTTTAAGTTGATAAGATTGGCCTTCGGAGCGACACCCGTATAACCACCTGAATTTCGCGCGGCACTTCCGGCCGCGATCGAGGCCACGTGCGTTCCATGGCCGTAATCATCCTCGGTCGAGGTAACGCCGGGAACAAAACTTTGGCTGTAAACGACGCGGGAGTTCATGCTGCCGTCGGTGAACGACCTTTGGCCGGAAAAGATACCCGAATCCAGGACAGCGATCCCGACTCTTGAGCCGTCAAGCGTATAACCCGTAGCACGGCCATATCCCGCGGGCTGTGAACGCATCACGCTCGTGCCGGTGGTATTTTCGACGTGGCCAAGAGAAGCGGTCGGTCGGTCGGGTGAAACATAATTGATCAAGCCGCTTTGTGAGAGTTCATTCAGAGCACTCAAGGGAAGATTCGCAACCAAAGTTTCACTTTCGCCGATCCGGTCGGTGATACGAGCATTGCCCTGGCTCATGATTGCCCGAAGCGATGCGTCATCGGCGTCTCTGGCCTGAAGAATTACGTCAACCCGTGTCCTTCCGCTCGGGTCTTGCGCCATCATTTCCCGGAGATCCGGGGAAACATTGTCGCCGCGATATTCGATACGGTTTGGAACAGCAGGCTTAGCAGCAGGCGATTCTGCGGACGCTTTTTGGCCTACCGAAATAACTTCAAAAAACGCTGCTATTTCGGGCTTGTTTTCGATTTTTTCCGCATAAGCGGCTTTGGAGCTTCCGCCAATCAGCAGAATTTGATTTTGTGACAGCGCCGCAGTCAGTTTTTTCCCCGCTGGTCCCAGATCGATGAAATTCGTGAGTTCATCAACGAACAGGATAATCCGTCCCTTTGACGCAATTGCGTCATCAATAAGGGACTGCACGCGGTTCGAGACTTCCAAACTGGATTTCCCGGTTGAAAATAGTACCGAAGTTTCAAGTTTCAGAAGTTTTTTTCCGGCGAGTTCGTTGGAAACGCTTCCTTTCGCCATACGGATCGCAAGCTGTTCCACAATAATATCCTGGTTTTCGCCCTTGTCATCGACGATAACCGGCTGACGAAGACCGCCACCCGCTAACACTTTGATCAAACGATTTGTTTCGTTCTCAAAGTTTAGGTTTTCACGCAATCTTCCTTGACGGCCAAGCTGCGTTAAATCGGTGGTGAATCTTGTTAATGCCGAAGAATTCGACGTTGTTTTTGATGAATCAGAGG
>JACDAY010000376.1 GCA_013695195.1 Blastocatellia bacterium
TTTCCTGACAGCCGCCATCGCAAACGCCGGTAACAGTCCCATCGGGCAGAAGCTTCTGTGTAGCATCAACTATCGGCCGCGAGTTTCTTGTCGGCTTGAATCCGCCCGCATAGCTCGCAAAAACGGCATTTTGTTTTCCGGCGCGAAAGGCGGACATCATCGTAAAGGTTTTAAACGTAGAGCCGGGAGCGTAAAATTCACGAGTGGCCCGATTTAATAACGGTTTGTCGCGTTTATTGCCTTCGAGCTTTAAGTAGTCCTCGAGATTTTGCGCTTCGGATAAGTTGAATGAAGGGTTTGAGTACATTCCCAAAATATCGCCGTTCTGGGGATTCAAAACAACAACAGCTCCTTTCTTACCATCTAGCTGTCGGGCGATAAATGCCTGAAGATCGCGGTCGATCGTTACCCTGACGTCTTTCTGTTCGTCTTCCTTTCGTTTTATTGTCGTTAAAACCTCCCACGCTTCAGGCGTTAGATTGGCTTTTTTCCGATAAAGCGTCCTTTCCAAACCAGGAGTGCCGCGCTCGGTCCCGAGCAGGTGCGCCATTTCTTTTTCGAGGGCAAATGCCCGGCTTATATCGCCGTCGGAATCGAGTTTATAATAAGCAAGAGCACCGCCGAGCGTCCCTGTGCGGTCGAGCATCCAGCCGCGAAGGTTGGCGGCAGTCGTGCGGCGTGAGCGAAGGTCTTTGTAAGCGAGAGCCTGGAACTGCTCGTTGGATTCGTCAGCAAAATACGTCCAGTAAACCTGGAAGCTAAAGACCGTAAACGCAAGTCCGATAAAGACAAACTGCCACAGGCGAACGCTGCGGTTTGCGACGGTTTGAGTAAGTTTGCGCTTTACCTCACGCGGAAGGTTTAACTCGAAAAGAAATTTTGGCCGGCGAAAATTGTCAAAGAATGTGATAACCAAAAAACCGAGCAGAACGCCAATGCCGATTATATAAAGGATACTCAGTCCGGCCGGCGTACGCTCCAGAACCTGGCCGCCAAACAAATATTCGGGGCGTAATTTTCCCCAGTCAATTAATGTCAAAAGCGTTAAAAAGTTCATTTAGCTTCGAGCTTTTCGCTGATCGGGAAATCAGGTTTAATCTGTTTTTCCGCTTCCGGTTCTAATTCATTAGCTCCGGTTCTTGTCCGGGCAGTTTGTTCAATAACTGGAATTATTTCAGTTTTGTTAGCGAATTCAATATCGCCAACTGAATAAATCCCTGTTTTCGGCACTTCATCCGGAACGATTGTTTCACCGGGTGTTTTAAGGACTTCGAATCCAACTTCCACCGACCCGAATTTTAACTTTTCGCCATCTCCGATTGTTATTGCTTTTCCATAAGGAATACGCTTGCCCCCGACGAAAGTTCCATTTGTCGAGCCGGTGTCGGCCACGACAATATGCCGTGCTGGGTCGAGCATAATAGACGCGTGCATTTTGGAAACGCTCGTATCGTCGATGGCCAAATCGTTTTCCTTCGTTCTCCCTACACTGAGCCTGTGTCCTTCTCTAAAAAGTAATTTCTGTTGAACCGTCCGGCCATTTATATAGAATCGAACGGTCACTTTTTCGCTTTCAGCAAGCGCAGAATCGCTGACTTTTGGCACAGTTGATGCTAATAGCGGAACCGCGGCGTCAATTCCGATTTCGCCTTCTTCTTCGTCCTGCCTCTCAAATCCGGCAAAAAGCCTGACGCCGCTTGTAAAATAATCAGGTTTTACTTCAAGTGTTATCGGCGCGTATGTGTAATAGCGTCTATCATTTATGTGGTCGATTACGGCGGTCAAAAGTTCGGTTTCCAGCTTTCCCAGCGAATCTTCGTCGTCGGTAGAAAACTTATCCCACTGCATTTTTAAGGCAATATTATGAGGAACGAAACTGCGGTTATCTCCGGAAACGCGAACCTCGGAGTCGAGAAGACGCTTCAGCTTTTCTATAAGCTCGCTTGTTGCCAGTGAACTCGAAGGTTTCCAGCCGCGTCCCACCAAACGGTCGAACATGTCCCCGATCTTCGTCAGGACACCATGCACAAACCAATCTGGTGAGTAACTTTTCTTTGAAAATTCTTGTTTTTCGGACATTCAGAAACCGATTTACGAAGTGCCAAGCCAATATGTTGCTATCTTAGCCGAAATAGCATTTAAAGAGAAGAAAAAGAGTAATGGTTCAGTTTGCAAATTTGCGTAAAGATTGATGCCTGCGGAGCGTGTGTAATAACTTTAGCTGCTCGTGCAGCCTTTGAGCGAAACATGTAGTTTGTTTGGTTTGAATATCGGAGCTTGTGAAATAAGCGAAAGCCTAATTGGAGCGGCTGCCGCGTCGGCAAATAGGCGACCGTGTCGGGGCGACGAGTCCAATATTCCATGTTGTGTCAAACCGTCGGAGGCCCGGCGAACGCGAGCCGATAATCGTTCAAACGCGCCTACCAGGCAATCTTTGGCAAATACCAGGAACGAGGTTCACGCCAGACTCTCGACAGAGGAAGATACTGGCGACAATGCGCTATGAAACAAGAAGCTGTCGAACGGCTGAGTTGACGTGGGGCGAAATCGATTACACGCAAGTTCGAGTTCACCAAAGAACGTTATAAGAAAGTCGCTGTTTCGCCCTCACGTCCAATGATTTGTTGGGCGGCGCGTTTAGCTGGAGAGCCGATTGTCCCTACTCTAGCCGTGCGAAAACAAGCCTATTTGGTTACCGGTGTGTCCGTGTAATAGGCAACGAGCCATTTTC
>JACDAY010000326.1 GCA_013695195.1 Blastocatellia bacterium
ACAAAATGCGGAGCGATCGGCGGGGCGTGTGACGATGTGCAAATGGGAAATCTTTCTACGCTTCTCAACAAGATTCAGCCGTCGGTTTATTACGAGAGAACAACCACCAAAAACCGGAATTCGGAAAATCCGACATTTGTAGAAAAGGTTTCTCGAATTCAGGTGAAACGGAGCGTTGAAAATATCGTTGAGCAAAGCGTTATCTTGCGTGAGATGATCGAAAAAGAGCAGATTGGCCTGATCGGGGCGATCTATAATGTCGAAACCGGGCTGGTCGAATTTTTAGAAGAAACATTTATGCTCGGCGAGATCAGGCATTTTTATCTTGATGTTGGCGCGAAGCTTCTCCGGCAGGAAGCTTAAATTAGATGAAATGTATTCAGCTGGCCACCGAAGGATTGTTTTTTAATGAGCTCCGATGTGCCAATCAGATTGGCGAAAGTTGAAGACGCCCGATTGATCGCGAATATTCTCCGCGAAGCGTTCGCGGAGTTTGCAGCGAATTACACACCCGAGGCAATGGTTGTGGTAACGCCGCCGGCTGATGAGATCGCCGGGCGATTCGAGGAAGGCCCAATATGGGTAGCTGAGATAAACGATGAGATCGTTGCAACAGTTTCCGTGGTGCCCGAGACCGAGTGGCTTTATATACGAAGCATGGCGGTGTTGCCCAAGGCACAGGGACTAGGGATCGGGCACGGGCTGCTGGATGCGATTGAGAAATATGGCATTGAAAACGGTTTCAACCGTTTATTTTTGTACACGACGCACTTTTCGACGGACGCGATAAGGCTTTATGAAAAACACGGGTTCCGGCGAGTTCGGGATACGAGCGCGGAGGAATGGTTTGGAACGCCGGGCCTTTCGATGGATAAGAAATTAGGCAAGGATATTGGAAAAATGTTATTAGAAGTTAAAGATTTACACGCGGGAATTGAAGGCAAAGAAATATTGAAAGGCCTGAATTTGCAGGTCGGCAAAGGCGAGGTTCACGCGATTATGGGACCTAATGGATCCGGAAAATCGACGTTGTCGAAGGTGCTAGCCGGACATCCGACTTACGAGGTGATCTCGGGCGAAGTACTTTACGAGGGCAGGAATTTACTTGAACTCGAACCCGATGAACGAGCCCGCGAAGGCCTGTTTATGGCGTTTCAGTATCCGGTCGAAGTTCCGGGTGTTTCAAATTCGCAGTTTTTGCGGCTCGCTTATAACGAGAAGATGAAACACCACGGACTTGAAGAACTCGACCCGCTTGAATTCAACGATTATTTGAAGGAAAAGGCGAAGATAGTCGATATGGATCCGCAGTTTTTCAAGCGTTCGGTTAACGAAGGCTTTTCGGGCGGCGAAAAGAAGCGCAATGAAATTCTGCAGATGGCTGTGCTGGAGCCGAAATTGGCCATTTTGGACGAAACCGATTCGGGGCTCGATATTGACGCATTGCGGATCGTTGCCGAAGGCGTGAATAAACTGCGAAACGCCGAAAGCGCTATCGTTCTTGTCACGCACTATCAGCGATTGCTGAACTTTATCGTGCCCGATGTCGTGCACGTTATGGCAAACGGAAAGATTGTAAAAGAAGGCGGCAAGGAGCTTGCGCTGGAACTTGAAGAAAAAGGTTACGATTGGGTAAAAGGTGCGGCGAGCTCGCGATAATATAGCGGATTAATAAAATGGTTTCATCACAAGCCGTAATGTTAAATCAATTTACGGAACAATTTAAGGAAAGTCTGAAGTCCGAGGAAAACGCCTGGCTGCGCGGTTTGCGCGCCGATGCGTTCAGTTTTTTTAGCGCGAGCGGTTTTCCGACGGTTCAGAACGAAGATTGGAAATACACGAATGTTGGGAAAGTGGGTAGTGAGCAGTGGAAAGTTGGCGGCAAGAGCCTTTCAGATCCAGAGCTAATAGGCGCTTTTGAAGCACTTCTTAAAAACTTTGACTACAAGCGAAATGGATTTACGGCTTTGAATTTGGCCTTCGCAGACATTGTTTGCATCCGAATTCCGAAGGAAACAAAACTCGAAAAACCGATAGAAGTTTTGTTGACCGGAGATGATGAAAACACCGCTAATTTTCCGCATGTCTTAATCATTGCCGAAGCGGGAAGCAAAGCCAGGATTCTCGAAACTTACACAAGTTTGGGAAAGAATTTCACAAACACCGCGGTGCAGATCGTGGTCGAGGACAATGCCAATCTTACACATTACCGCGTGCAAAAGGAATCGGCCGAAGCTTTTCATATCGGGACGACGGACGTCACGCTCGGACGCGGTAGCCTTTACGATTCGACAAATATAAATCTCGGCGCAGTTCTCTCTCGACACGATATAAACGTAAAATTTTCGGCAGAGGGCGGCGAGTGTTTTGTTGACGGGCTGTATATGTTGAACGGCTCGCAGCATTCCGACACGCATTCGGTAATCGATCATGCCATGCCGAACTGTGTTTCGCATCAGACATACAAAGGCGTGCTGAACGACAAATCGCGCGGTGTTTTTAACGGCAAAGTTTTTGTTCGCGAAAATGCAAGCGGAACCGATGCCAAGCAATCCAACAAAAATTTGCTGCTGTCGAACGAAGCCCGCGTCGACACAAAGCCGCAGCTCGAGATATTCAATGACGACGTAAAATGCGCCCACGGCGCCACCGTCGGACAGCTGGAAGAAGAGGAATTGTTTTACCTATTAACGCGCGGACTGAATAATGAATTGGCAAGAAATCTGCTTACATATGGTTTTGCCGAGGAGATCATAAATAAAATCGGGATCGAATCCATCAAAAAGCAATTGGACGAAGCGGTTTTGAATCGCTTGAACGCAAATTTGGAGGCGTGAAATTTATGCAGAACGTAAAAACAATCGAGCCTTTAATTTCAATTTATGACCTCGAAGCTCTGCCCGACGACGGTAATATATATGAACTTTTTGAAGGAGAACTCTCTGTAGCAAAAGCACCATCGCTGAAACATCAGGAACTTATCGGACGATTTGTAACAATTTTAAATAATTATTTAGACCAAAATCCGATTGGACGAGTTTGGCTTACACCGGGCGTGATTTTTGACGAGTACAACAGTGCGATTCCCGACTTGGTTTTCATCAGTTCGGAAAGAATAAATCGGATTGCGTCGGGCATTCACATAGTCGGCGCGCCCGATTTAGTGATTGAAATTTTGTCGCCCGGCTCGGAAAACGTTCGCCGTGACCAGGTTGTTAAACGTCAAACTTACGCACGTTTTGGTGTAAAGGAATATTGGATTTGCGAGCCGGTTCTTGAATTTATAGAAATTTCACGGCTTCAAAATAATGTTCTGGCATCAGCCGGAGTGCTTAGAAACGCGGAAGAAATGTCGTCACCTCTTCTGCCGGATTTGAAATTTGCGGTGAATGACGTTTTTAGAAAGTGAATATGAAAGCTGTAAAGGAAATTGGCGCGTGGGATGTTGAGAAAATTCGCAAGGATTTTCCCGTTTTGTCGCAGTCGGTTAATGGCCAGCCATTGGTTTATCTGGATAACGGGGCTTCTTCGCAGGTTCCGAATTTGGTCATCGAACGCGGTGCGAAATATCTTGCCGAAGAGCATTCGAATATTCACCGCGGCGTGCATTATTTGTCGCAGCACGCGACAACTGCCTACGAAGCCGCCCGCGAAAAGGTCAAACGATTTATCAACGCAAGGGAAGCAAAAGAATGCATCTTCGTCCGCGGAACGACCGAAGGCGTTAATCTTGTTGCGTATTCCTACGGTCGTAAATTCATTGGTGAAGGCGACGAAATTTT
>JACDAY010000380.1 GCA_013695195.1 Blastocatellia bacterium
TGTAATTACAGATGTTCATGAGCCGTGGCAGGTGGAAAAAACTGCTCAAGTTGCCGATATTTTGCAGATTCCCGCGTTTCTTTGCCGTCAAACCGATCTTCTTGTAGAAGCCGCAAAATCCGGAAAAACCGTTAATGTAAAAAAAGGCCAGTTTCTTGCACCATGGGATGCACAGAACATTGTGGATAAACTGCGGGATTCGGGCTGCGAAAAGATACTGTTGACCGAACGCGGCGCTAGCTTTGGCTACAATAATCTGGTAGTCGATTTTCGCTCGTTTCCGATTATGCGGGACTTTGGCGTGCCGGTAGTTTTTGACGTAACGCATTCGCTCCAGCTTCCCGGCGGGCTTGGCAAGGCAACCGGCGGGCAGTCGCAATACATCGAAAACTTTGCCCGTGCCGGTGTGGCTTGCGGAGTGGACGCTATCTTTATGGAAGTCCATGATAATCCGGCGAAAGCCCCGAGCGACGGCCCGAATCAGTTGCCGTTGGAGAGATTGGAAAAACTGCTCACCAAATTAAAGGCTATTCACGAACTTATAAACGAGAACTCAACCGCCGAAACGCAAAGATGAACAAAGTCTTCAAGATAAATTTCGCCTTTTTTCTTTCCATTTTTATTTATTCAGCGTCAGCCCAGGATGAAGCCCGTATTTCGTCGACCTGGCAGGTGCAGAAGTACGACATTACGGCGACGCTGCCGCAGAACGAAACGGACAGAAATCTTGCTGTGAAAACAAAGATCGATCTGAAGAATGTTTCAGGCCGGCCGGCGGCTACGCTGACTTTGCGGATAAGTACTGCCGCCGAAATTTCGTCGCTCATTATTAATGGCTCACCGGTGGAATTTACAAAAGGCGAGGAGAAGGTAAACGCCGCCGTAAGCCTTCAACGAGTGGCAATTCGCGTTCCGTCCGTTCAACCGAATGGCTCATTGTCTGCAGTAGTCGATTACAAATTGACCGTAAAAGAAAACTCCGGCTTAAACTCTATCTCGCCGGGAAGCTCGCAATTCCTGCCAATGGCTTTTTGGTATCCGACGCCGAACAGCTGGTATTTTTCCCGCGGGGCCGATTTCGCGCCCTTTAAAATTACGGTAAACACTGCGGGAGGACAAACACTTTCTTCGGGAATCAGTGAATCGGGAAGCTTTGTTCAAAAGTTTTACGGTCAGCCTTTTTTCGTTACTGGAAAGTGGGAAACCGCAGTAGCAAACAGCGTTTCGGTTTTTTACCCGAGCGGATCTGGAGCCGAAGAGCAAAAACGTTCCGCCGAACTTGCTTCTCTTGCGTCGGAAGCTAAAAGTTTTACTGCGAATCTTCTCGGCTCGGCACCTGATGCACCTTTGAGGTTGGTTGCGGTGAAGCGCGGCGGCGGATTTTCAAGCGGCGGAACGATATTTGTCGATGACAGTGTTTTTCGTCGCAGCAAAATCGATTCGCAAACTGCGATGAACATTGCAGAAGCCGTAGCGAAGATATGGCTTGGAAATTCTACCGCCGTTAGCGGTGACGGGTACGGCGTGATAGGCGAAGGATTGACCAAGTATATAGCGACGCAATTTATCGAAAGTAAATACGGGAAAGATGTTGCCGATGTTGAAAGACTGCGTCAGCGGACCGCATATGCGGCTGTGGCAAAGCGGGACTCTCCACTGAATATTGTTTCTCCTCTCGACGATTATTATTATCCGGAAGTGGCCAATAAAGGCGCGATGATCTGGCGTCTCTTGGTAAAAAGAATTGGACAAGACGAATTTTTTAGTATTATCCGCGCCGGCTTGCAGGACGGCAGAGTTTCGCTCGCCGAGCTTCGCGCGGCATTTTCGACAGAAAAGGAATTCCTCGATCATATGCTCGATCAGATCACCGAGACAAATCTGCTGGCCGGCCTGCCGAAGCTTAACGGTGGAGAGACCAAAATTGCTTTGAGAAACGACGGCGGCGTGGACGCGACTGTAAACGTGTCGGCGGTTCTTGCAAACGGAGAAAAGATGTCCGCTCCGACCACGATTCGGGCAAAAAGCTTTGGCGAACTGATTTTTAGGACGGCAAACAAAATCACCCGCGTCGAGGTCGATCCGGAAAAGTTTTATCCGCAGACGGATTATTCGGATGACGTCGCGCCCCGGGAATTGACGGATAGCGACATGCTGCTCGCCGTAAAACGTGCTTTCGACAAGCAAGAATATGCAAACGCGGAATTGACTGCACGAACGGTGCTTCGCCAGTTTCCGCGTTTTGATGATGTGCGTGTTCTGCTCGCCCGCTCGCTTCTTGCCCAGGGAAAAATTGCCGAAGCCGAAAAGGAATTCCGCGCCGTGCTCGAAGAAAAACTGCCTACATCGCGAAGTATGGCATGGGCGAACGTGGGGCTTGGAGAAATTGCTTCAAAGTCTAACCAATCGGCGCAGGCTGCCAAATTTGCTGAAGCGGCGATCATGGCCGATGCCGAGTATGGAGCGAGTCTCGCGGCACGCGCTTTGAGAAATAGGTCGAATACTGCTTCCACCGCGGATGAGAGCGTTAAAGCTTATTTTGCGCAGTTCGACAAAGCCGCCTCCGCAAACCGCAAAGCCGAGCTGGATTCAATGGCAGTTCCGGGAGAGGTTACGAAGTTCGTAGGAGGAATATCCGGTCAAACGGTAGAATGGAAAACTCAGGTTATTCACGTGGACAAGATCGATGCAAACAATGTTTTGGTAGAGACTTTATTGTCGATAAAGCTGCTTAACCGAAATGTAGAAACAGGAACCGCGGTGTTTCGTTTGACTAGGGCGGGAAGCGGTTGGAAATTGAGCGCGGTTGATATTTTTGAGGTCCGATAGTTAATGAACGATCAGAATATCGATGAGGCGATTCTTTCGCTTGCTAGGAAGGTTAAATTACTCCTTATGGATTGCGACGGCGTTCTGACTGACGGCCGACTATATTTTTCCGAGCGCGGCGAGGAGATGAAGGTTTTTCACGTCCGCGACGGCCAGGGTCTCGTTATGTGGCATCATGCGGGTTTCCGATCCGGGATTATCACCGGGCGAAATGCGGGGCAAATCGTCGATAAAAGAGCGGCGGAACTTGGCATACATTACGTTAAGGTAAGATCCATTGACAAGGTAAAGGATTTTGAAGAAATTTTGGCTGATGCGAATCTAACGAAGGACGAGGCAGCATTTATTGGGGATGATGTCGGGGATATTACCCTTCTGAAAAGGGTTGGCTTTCCTATTGCGGTTGCCGACGCAGTGCCCGAAGTAAAAGAAGTTGCCGCGTTTATCACGCAAAATAACGGCGGGCTTGGTGCTATTCGCGAAGTTACAGAGCTGTTAATGAAAGCTCACCGCAAAATTTGAAGTGTGAACACTTTTCTAGCGAATTAATCCCACATCGCGATTTTTCTCGAATTTTTTCGGGCAATAAATCCGCCGCTCGCGACGTTTTATTGCCTCGGAATTTGGCTGAAAATAATTAAGCTAATTTTCAAAAAACAGGCAACGTTCGATAAAATGTCTTCATCTTATCCTGCTTGATTGAAAACGGGCAATGTTTTTGAGAAGAAAAACAGGTTCTCCTGATGCAATGCATTTGAGAGAGCTTTCTTTTCGAGAGATTTTGACAAGAAAGATTCGGAGAATGCGTTTGTCGGGCGGATTTGTTATCGTAACTTATGCAGACACAGCGAGTTAACAAGTGTTGTAACATTTTCCAGGAATTGCCCGTTTACGCTTGACAAACTTTTACTAAAGTTAGAGAATCATTAATTGCCTCTCAAGCAAGTTATTTAACACGGAAGTAACGATGTTTAAAATATTTGCTGAGTGTGCTTGACAACCCGATTGCCTTCTGTATAATCGGTAGTTTCGCTTGGGAAACCAGGACGAACAAAAGAAGTTGATATTTGAAAACTAGATATGCGTGTCCATGTGTTAATTCATATAGAACAACAAAAAGTCCAGTAAGCTTCGGCTTATTGGCAACGATGAACTAGGAAACTAACGAGAGT
>JACDAY010000327.1 GCA_013695195.1 Blastocatellia bacterium
GTCTTTTCTTTTGTCTGGGCTATTGCCGCTGCAAAACCGAGAATCAGGATTCCAAGAGTTAAAACAATTCTTGATAATTTTTTCATTAATTTTCCTCAGGGTATCTTTACGGAAAGTGGTTTTCAGAGTATAAACGAAAAGCACCTTTAAATTCCACATTCCAGATTCCAAAGTTCAAATTCGTTTTTCAATTTTTCAATCTGGAATTTGGAATCTGGAATCCCGAATTTATGATTGAATCAAAACTCGTCCGAGGTCTCGGTCGTTGGGACCTCGTTGCAATAGTCATCAATACGGTGATCGGCGCCGGAATATTCGGCCTGCCTTCGAAGGCGTATGCGCTCATAGGTCCTTACAGCCTGGTCGCGATAGTCATTTGCGGCTGTATCATCGGCATTATTGTGCTTTGTTATGCCGAGGTCGCCAGCCGCTTTACGACGACGGGCGGCCCATACCTCTACGCACACGAAGCGTTCGGAACAGGAACCGCATTCGGCGTTGGGTGGCTCAGTTTCGTTGTACGTGTCACCACGCAGGCGGCAAACATAAATTTGCTTGTCGTGTATCTGGGATTTTTGTGGCCGCCGGCAATGGGTCCGTCTGTACGGATCGTGATGATAGCAGCAGTGCTAGTAGGTCTGTTCGTCGTTAATTTCGTAGGGATTCGTCAAGCGGCCGTCACTACAAATCTCCTAACCGTTGGCAAGCTCCTGCCGATGATCATATTCATAGCGGTGGGGCTTTTCTTTGTTGACCCTTCACGGCTGAGCCTTGGGGAGTTGCCGCAGTATTCGTCGTTTTCAAGCGCTGTCCTGCTCCTTCTGTATGCTTTTGTGGGATTTGAAAGCAGTGTCGTCGCGGCCGGTGAAACAAAAGACCCGCAGCGCGACTTTCCGTTTGCACTGCTGGTCGGCCTCGGTATCATTGCCGCGTTTTACATTTTCATTCTGATAGTCTGCATCGGCACTCTGCCCGAGCTGGCCGCCTCTGAGCGGCCGCTCGCCGACGCGGCCAACCTCTTTATGGGACCGCTCGGTGCGGGCATGATCGCCGTCGGCGCAATCATTTCGATACTCGGCAATCTCAATACCGCCGTTCTTGCCGGTTCACGGATCATATACGCCATGGGCGAACGCCGCGAATTGCCCGGCGTGTTGGCAAAAACACATACCCGATTCCGAACTCCATACGTTTCTCTCGCCGTAATATCGGTCTGCACCTTTGTCTTTGCCATAAACTCGTCGTTCATCTCCGCTGTCGCTATCGCCACGATAACGCGGCTCCTTATTTACGCGACCACCTGTCTGGCTCTGCCTGTTTTTCGCCGGCGCGCGGACATGCCGAAGGCCCTGTTTACCGCACCGCTCGGAGTCGGAGCGGCTGTCCTGTCTTTAGGTCTCATAGCCTGGCTGTTAACAAATGTCGATTTTGCCAAAGAGGGCATTGGGATCATCATTGCGCTGGCCTTGGGATTGATATTGTATGTATGTTCCGGGTTATTCGGACGCTTTACCGAAGAAGAAACACTTGGGCCGGAGCAGCCCAAAGAATGATGGAGTTTATTTGAAGACTCCTTCGCCCAGAAAGTTCTCTCTCAAGTAGCTGATGGTTTCCTGCAGCGTTTCCTGCGGGTCGCGCGGTGTGAAATCTAATTCTTCCTTAGCCTTCGCGGAATCGAAATACCAGAAATATTCAGCCTGCTCGACCTCTTTGGGCGCCACCGGCGAGGCTTTGCCCCAGTGTTTGAAGACCGAACTGATCAAACCTGCTCCCGTCATTGCAAGCTGTTTCGGCATTTTGAGCATTGGCGCCGATATACCGGAAAGCCTTTCGAGCCGTCCAAAAAAATCGGGAAACGTCATATTTGCAGCGCCCAAAAGATATTTTTCCCGATGTTTTCCTTTTTCGAGCGCGTTTATAAACGCCGCGGCCGAATCTCGGGCGTCTACAAAGTTGAGGCCTCCGCTCGGAGTATACGGAATTTTGCGGGCAAGAAAATCGAGAACGGGTTTGGTCGAGCTCAAACGCTCGTCGCCGTCGCCAAGCAAGAGCGATGGATTCATTATCACTAACTTCAATCCATCTCCGTCGAAACTTTCCAACGCCGTTCGCTCCTGATAATATTTCGACGCGTAATAAGCCCAACGTGAAAAAATATCAACCGGCTGCGGATAGGTTTCGTCAGCGATTTCCTCAGTGTCCGACACGGCAATTGTTCCACTCGAAGATGCCAAAACCATCGTTTTTACACCCGCTTCTTTCGCGGCTTCACAGAGGATTCTCGTGCCTTCGACGTGAATCTTATTCATAACGGCCGCGTCTTCGTTGTCCCGCGAAACCTTTCCCGCCAGATGAAAGATCGCCGACACATTCTTGACCGCGTGTGCAACGTCCTCTCGATTTGTAACCGAGCCTTCGACCGCCTTCACGCCCGCGTCCTTCATCCATTCGGGGACGTGTGAGGCCATTACGCGGAGCTTCTTCTCGCCGGCATCCAAAAACTGTCTGACGATATGCGTTCCAAGAAAACCGGTTCCGCCCGTTATCAGAATCTTTTTTTCAGTTTTTGCCGAAGTTTTGGTTTTTGCCATCCGATTTTTGAGATGCTATTCATAATGAGTCCACATCTGCAGGATACGGACAATTTTCTCATCCTTTCTTACGTCGTATACTAGCCGGTGGTGCACATTAATTCGTCGCGAGTACATACCACGAAATTCACCGCCCAACTTTTCATAAGGTGGTGGGGTTTGAAAAGGATGACTGCGAAGTATGTCCAGAAGGTCGCTCGTCCGCTTCCAAAGCTTTGTCCGGCGAAGCAATCGGGCATCTTTCAAAGAGCGCTTTTCGAATATGATCGTCCACTTACTCAATCTGTCTCGTCCTCGTCAAGAATACGCATGAACTCCTCTTCCGACAAAAACTCATCATCAGGCGTGTTAGAGGCCTTGAGAATTGATTCTCGAACACCAGGAATCGACGACAAATAAATAGTCTCTTCTATCGATCTCCAGTCCTCTTCGCTGATCAATACCGCGTTATTGCGCTTTGCGGTAATCAAAATCGGCTCGTGGGCCTCCGCAGTCTCGTCGATGAGGCCAAAAAATTTCGCTCTTGCCGCTGTTGCTGTTATCGTCCTCATAATTTACACCTGTACAGTATTATGCACATATTTTTTTAAACAATCAAGCATTTTGACCGTCACCCTCCGCACGGTGAGTCATTTCCTACTCATCGATCACTGGCTCCTGTTTCCTAGTCTTTCTACGTTCGGCCTTCCACAATTTTCGCACGGCGGCAACGTCGAATTTATTACGCATGCCGTCACGCATGTTTTCGATCTCATGTTGAACCCGAGCAGCGACAAGGCGATAGGCTTCTGTATTCGGCACGCCTTCTGTCATTTTGGAAAGCTCGTCGTATTCCAAAAATTGCCCGACCTTTGCACCAATATTTGCGCCCAAGCTGTCTGTCGGCGGAATCGTCATGCCTTTCGGAAACGCCTGGAAAGTTCCCGAGAGATAAACGGGAAGAATTCCGACCTTATCGTTCAAAGCGAGGTAGCCGATGATCGGCTTAAATTCCGCTATCTTACCCGAGGCCTGACGGCCGCCTTCGGGGAAGATCAATGTGTTGTAGCCTTCATTCAAAATTTGCGTAACGTGGCGCAGCGATTGACGCAGACTTCCGGTGCGCTCGATCGGGATCAGAGTCGTAAAGTTATCCATATAAGCGCGTTTATATTTCGTGTCGAACCAATAATCCGCCGCGGCAACTGCGACGGTCTGCTCCGCTACGCCCTTGCCCAGAGCTTTTTTCACCAGGCCCATATCGAGATGAGAAACGTGATTGGATGCAACGATAAAATTCGTGTGGACCGGAACATTCGAGCCGCCTTCGATCTTTGTATTCAGAACAGTGTCATAAAGTTTTTCCTGCGCGAAATCGATAATTTGATTGCCGACGCGCCGAACAATCGACGGGATGAATATTTCATCATCTTTAATAATTTCGGTTTTCGGTTCGTCAACAAGTTTTTTAGATTTATCAATGCGCTGAACAGCGGTCACAAGCTCTCGAACGGTTTGCAGCTCGTTAAGCGTGTCGGGTGAAATTATCCTGCCGCCGGCATCCTCGACCGCGGCCTGCAGCTCGACAAACATTAAGCTGTCGAAACCGAGATCGGCCAGTTTATCCTCGACGGAGATGTCCGATAGCGGCCGGTTTGAAACGCTTGCGACAACCTTGCGCAGCCATAAAATATTATCGTCGCCCTTTGATTCCGCTACCACTTTCGTCTTGGTTTTCGCCTTATCTTCTAGACCGCGAAGTATCTCCAAAACTTCGGGACGCTTCACTTTTCGCGTTGCCGTGCGAGGTAGTTCAAATGGCGTAGTGTGGAGTAACTTAACCCTTTTGAAAAACGGGAGCGCGGCGGACGTTTCGCGGAAATGATCTTCGACGCGTTTGTTTACGTCCGCCCGCGACAGTGCAATATCAAATTCATAATCAGGCACAACCAATGCGGAGATTTTTTCGCCGCCGTCGTCATCCGGCATTCCGACAACGCTCAACTCCTTGATATAAGGAGATTTACCATAAATATCCTCTATCTCATCAGGGTAAATATTCTTGCCGTTCGAATCGATTATCACGTCTTTTGAACGGCCGACGATAAAGAGATTTCCGTCGTCGTCCAATTTGCCCAGATCGCCCGTCTTCAGCCAGCGGTCCTGCAAAACGGATTCCGTTGCTTCCTCATTATTATAGTAACCGAGCATCACATTCTGCCCGCGTGCGAACACCTCGCCTACGCCATTTTCGTCAGGGTTCTCGATTCTCACCTCGATGCCGGGCAGTGCTTTGCCGACGCTGCCGCGGAGCAGCTTGTTCCCCGGACGGGCAACCGTCAGAACCGGCGACGATTCCGTCAAACCGTAGCCTTCGAGTACTGTAAACCCGAGCCCGTGCAGGTCTTTCTGAACTTTTTCCGACAGCGCCGAACCGCCGGAGATCAAATATCGCATTCTGCCGCCCATACCCTCGTGAATCGGGAAAAAGACGATCGGGCCAAAATTAAACGGCGTGTTATCGCGAATCCAGGCGTTAAATTCGATGACGTTATCACCCATGTCTGCGATCCAATCGCCGCGTTCGCGAAGACGCGTTTTTATTCGCCGATGCAGCATTTCCCAAAGCGCGGGCACGCCGACCATTCCCGTAATGTGCCCGTTTTCCATGGCCCGCGTAAGTTCTTCGCCCGACAACTCGTCCAAATAAGTGATCTGTGTTCCGTTGGAAAAAGGCGTCAGAAAACCGGCCGAAAACTCAAATGTATGATGCATCGGCAAAACCGACAAAACGCCGTCGGTAATACTCATGTCGAGAACGCTCGAGAGCATCGAGATCATATTCGTAAAGTTTTTGTGCGAGAGCATTACTGCCTTCGGCGTGCCCGTTGTACCTGAGGTGAATATGAGAGACGCGACCGAATTGGACAAAATCTTTTCGGGCAAAAGAGCCTGTCGCCGGGCTTCTTCGGTTGCCGATTGTATCTCGAAAACCTCGTCGAATGTCCATATTGGAACGCGGACACTCTTGTCCGCATCGCCGCTTGCGGCGATAGCAGTCTCCTTGTATGTCTTGTCTTTCCGGATCCTCGGTTCGGTGCGGACAGGAGTGTCTGCGTTCCAGATCTCCGCCAACTTTTCTTGCAGATCCGGATTCTCTTTCGCAAGTTTTGGGCTCAGAACAACCGCCGAAGCCTCGCCTGCACGTGCAAAATTAATAATTTCCGCAACTGAGCTCGCCGGATCGATAGGAATAGCAGTCGCTCCGGCTTTCAAAATACCGAAATATGTCATACCCCATTCGGGCATATTGTGCGAAAACAATATCACCCGATCGCTTTGCCTGATGCCTTTGTCCGCGAGAAAACCAGCGGCCCTGTGCGTCAATTCTCTCACGTCTTCGAATGTATATTGCTCTTTGCGGCCGTTGCGTTCGATACGCATTGCAACCCGGGTTGAAAATCGTTTCGTTGAAGTGTCGAATAGATCGAGCAGATCGTTGTATGTATAAGAACGGCGTTCCTGAATTTTGAGATCTTCCTCGAGCTTGGGCAGAACCCATTTACGCATTCCGGGAAAATGCACTTTTAACCAATAGTGGTACCAATCCAGATTTTCCGGATACCAGGGCAAAAGATCCTTTTGCTTATCTTTCACGACTAACATCAACGCCCGCAGATTATCGGCTCGATAAAGATATTCGTTATCGATCGTAAACGGTTTGAACATCTCGAAGGCGTTCATCGTTTCAGCCGTCGTCCGCTCAAAATCATCGACCGATTTTTTCAGATCGGTAACTATATTACTCAGCCTTCCGCCCGCCCAATTCGGCTTAGCCTTGTCTAAAAATGTGTTCGCCGATTTCGCCAATTTATTGAGCATCGGCGTCGAAACGCGCTCATACGTTTTTTGCGTAACGGGCGTTGCCTCGATCATTGCGGCAAAACGGTTCATGAGCTTGTTGCCTGTCTCTTTTTCCTTGAAATGTTCGCGTTTGTACAACCCGACCAGCCCGACGATACGCTTCATATCATTCGGATTCGAATCGCCCGAACACGCCTGAAACACAAGCGGCGGCTTGTCATCGACCAATGCGTTCATCGTCGCCGCGAGAATGGCGCCCGAAACCATATCGACCGGAATTACATCAAGTACAAGCTTTTCGTTTATTGGAATTATCGGCTGGCCTCGTAATGCAATTAGTATCAGTGGCGCCGTCGTAGTAAAGCCTTCGTTCCAGCCCGGAAACGGATATTGATTCGAAGATTCGACGACCGACGGACGAACGAGAATTTTTACGATGTCGTCCTGCTGCGCGATTATTTGCTCTGCCAGCGATTTCGAATAAGTGTAAATATTCGTCCAGCCCCAATATTCGGCACGCTCAGCGCCGAGCTCGGTCGTCCGTTCGCGTATCCACATTTTGCGCTCGCGGAATATCGCGGATTTCAGTTCGGATTCATCATCAGGGTCACGGCCTTCTTCAATAAACCGGTCGCGAGCGGCTTCACGAAATTTCGCGATCTGCACGGCGTCATCGGCTTCCTGCCGGGCTTGTTCACTTAGGCGCGCGCAGTCTT
>JACDAY010000385.1 GCA_013695195.1 Blastocatellia bacterium
CCAACTTGGGAGGTTTCTTTGACGCACCGGCAAAACGGGCGGAGCTTGAAAAATCGGAAAAGCTGATTTCCGAGCCGGGTTTTTGGGATGATCAGGAAAACGCCCAAAAGGTTGTGCAGCAGCGAAGCCGTATTGAAAAGGCTTTAAAGCAGCAGGAGATCTTTGAAACGGGCGTTTCGGACGCCGAAGTGTTATTTGAATTTGCTGTGGGAGATCACGCATCTGCCCGTGAACTGGAAGTTTTAATTTCTCGGCTCGAAAGAGAAGTCGGCGATGCTGAAATTCAAAGCCTGCTTTCCGGCGATACCGACGCCAACAACGCGATATGCTCGATACAGGCTGGGGCCGGCGGAACCGATGCTCAGGATTTTGCACAAATGCTTTTGCGGATGTATTTAAGGTGGGCGGAAAGGAAAGGTTTTAAAGCCGAGGTTTTGGACGAGCAGTCTGGAAGTGAAGCGGGACTTAAATCGGCAACATTCCGAGTGGAAGGTGATTACGCGTATGGTTTTTTGTCGGCAGAAGCAGGCGTTCACCGTCTTGTGCGAATTTCGCCGTTCAATTCGGGCGGCAGCCGCGAAACATCGTTCGCTTCGTTTTTTGTTTCGCCGGAGATTGATGAAAATATCGAGGTCGATATTCAGGATAAGGACCTGCGGATCGACACATATCGGTCGTCCGGTGCGGGAGGCCAGCACGTCAATGTTACGGACAGCGCCGTTCGTATCACGCATCTTCCGAGCGGAATTGTGGTAACGTGTCAGAATCAGCGTTCGCAGCTGCAAAATCGTGCGGTTGCGATGCAGGTTCTGCGGTCGAAGCTTTACGAGCTGGAACTTGAAAAACGTCGCGAAAATGCGGCCGAGCTTGAATCCACGAAACAGGATATTTCCTTCGGCTCGCAAATCCGCAATTATGTTTTGCACCCGTACAGGCTTGTAAAAGATACACGGACGAAGTTTGAGCAGACGAATGTGGAAGCCGTATTGGATGGAGAGATTGATGAATTTATAAAAGAATTTTTACAGTTTAAGAAAGGCGGCGAGAGACTGGCCGCAAACGATCGTCGCATGGCAGAAGTCCGACCGTAAGGATGGGTTTAGAGTATACGGAAAAGAAAAGTCCTCCTTACTATCAGGTTCCTGCTAATGGCTTTTGAATGAAAACTTGTCCGACATGTAAAGAGACTTATAAGGACGACGGGCTGAATTTTTGCCTTGTGGACGGCGCGACACTGCTGAAAAAAAGATCCATCAATACTACTGCTCAATCGCGCACCAACGAAGTTTTCGCGGTAGCTCTCCTTGCTCTGGCTGTCTTGATTTTTTTATGCCTGGTTTCATACGATCCCAGCGACCCGACGTTTAATACAGCTTCGTCGCAGAAAATTCAAAATTGGATAGGTGTCGTCGGCGCGAATTTTGCGGAATTGCTGATGTCGATCGTCGGGATCACAGCCTATCTTTTTCCCGCTTTGCTCGGCTTGATCGCGTGGCGGGTTTTTCAATCCGAAAGCCTGCGGCCGCGAATCAGCCGCGTTGCCGGATTTGTATTGTTCGTTGCCGCGACTTCGGGCCTGGCAAACCTGGTCGGCTGGCACGGCGGCATTGCAGGCGCTTTTTTCTCGTTTTATTCCGTTTACCTTCTGGGTCAGATCGGAGCCGGGATTTTGCTGACTACGGTTCTAGTCGCGTCGATACTTTTGATAACGAATCTCACATTTCTTGGGTTTTACGGCAATTTTGAGATGGCGTGGGAAAATCTCAGAGTTCATTTTCGCGAATGGAAAGTTAAGCGGTTAAAAGACCGTTCGGAACAGATCAACGCGGCAAAAGAGCGGATGGAGAAACGGCGTGAGGCCCGCGACGAAAGGCCGCTGCCCGCAACCATTTCAATTAGCGACAACGCAGAGGCCTCGATAAAAACGCAAAAGGAAAGTAAGGCCGCAGCAGACACGAACCTATTTGTTGCGGTTCAGGAAGGCACCTCCAGAAGTTCCGACGATGCGATAGGCGACGAGCCGTCGGTTCCTACAATTTTCAGCAACGGCAAAGCTCCGGACACGATACTTTCCAGCGAGATTTTGAGTGGCGAACTGATCGAGCCGCGCGGAAATACCGGGCCCATTCCAATAAAACCCTTCCGTAATACCGCGCAGTTAAACGGCGATACGGTGGTCGAGAATGTTGAGGATGATGAACCTTCTGAGCTGCCTCAAAAGCTTGCGAGTTACGAAAATTATATTCTCCCGGGTTCACAGCTTCTGACTCCCGCCGCTCCGAGGATCGAGCAAAAAGAAGCCGAGCTTCGCGATATCGCGACGGAACTTGCCTCAAAAACCCAAGAGTTCAACGTCGCCGGAAAGGTCGTTAATATTTGTCCCGGCCCTGTCGTTACGACTTACGAATTTAAGCCCGATCCCGGCGTAAAATATTCCCGCGTTACGGGTCTCGTGGACGATCTTTGCCTGGCTCTCAAAGCCGAATCCATTCGCATCGACCGCATTCCGGGCAAGGCGTTTGTCGGCATTGAAGTCCCCAATCATCAACGCGAAACCATCCAGCTTCGCGATGTAATCGAATCCAAGAAATTTAAAGAATCCGATTCGTTACTGACCATCGCTCTCGGCAAAACGATTGACGGGCTAAACTATGTTGCCGATCTGGCCAAAATGCCGCATCTTCTTATAGCAGGCGCGACCGGCGCCGGCAAATCGGTAGGTGTAAACACACTGGTCGTTTCGATTCTCTACAAAGCGAAACCCGATGAAGTGAAATTCATAATGGTCGATCCGAAGCGGCTCGAGCTCGGTCTTTATGCAGATATCCCGCATCTTGCGACGCCGATAATCACCGATCCTAAAAGGGCGGCGGTGTCTCTGCGGTGGGCGGTATCCGAAATGGAACGCCGCTACAAATATCTTGCCGGCTGGGGCGTCCGAAATATTGACGGATACAACGTAGAGGCAAAACGCCGAAATTCGCTTGAGCAGTTCGACGACAATGGTGACCCGCATCCCACGCTGCCGTTTATCGTGATAATCATAGACGAGCTTGCCGATCTGATGATGGTTTCGGGCAAAGAGGTCGAAGAAGCGATCACACGTCTTGCGCAGATGGCCCGCGCCGTGGGAATTCATCTGGTTTTAGCAACGCAGCGGCCTTCTGTCGACGTTATCACCGGCCTCATCAAAGCAAATTTCCCGGCGAGAATTTCATTCCGGGTGTCGTCAAAGGTCGATTCGCGTACCATAATCGACGGCAACGGCGCGGAAAGTTTGCTCGGTAAAGGCGATATGTTGTTTCTGCCGCCCGCAAGCTCGCAAGTGCTGCGTGTTCACGGCGCGTATGTAGATGAAAAGGAGATCGCGAAAATTGTCGAGCATGTAAAAGCTCAGGGCAATCCTGAATACGATACAACAATCACAAAAACCGAAGAAGAACTGGACGATTCGGGCGATCTTCCGGGCAAACGCGATCCATTGTTTTGGGACGCAGTAAAGAGTGTCGTGCAGGCAAAACGGGCGTCTACATCGCTACTTCAGCGGCATCTGAGAATCGGCTATGGCCGGGCGGCGGCGATCCTGGACGCGATGGTAAAGGAAGGTTATATAGGCGACATGGACGGAAGCTCGCGTGCCCGCCCAGTTCTCCAAAAGGCCTATGAAGATCTTCAGGACATATCGGAAATGGAGAGCAATTAACTTTCTAAAATTTTCCACAGTTTGTGTGGAAAATTTGCAATTTAATAGGCTTTTCCACCACTGCAAATTGTTCAACTCTTTGTAACGTAAACACTTTTAGCACTTTGCACACGATGATTGCATCCCGTTCATGAAATTCCGAAACGCTGTTCATTGCAGCAGATACATGTTTTTAATTGTCTTTTTTTACTGCAGTATGCTGTTTACGCTGACAGGATGCGTGGCGGAGAAAAAAAGTATTGTTTTGACTTCTGAAAACTTAATCCCGGTATCCGAAAATGCTTTTAATATAAACACGGCGTCTGCGGCGGATCTTGAAAAGATTCCGCATATTGGCGAAAAACTCGCGCTGAAAATTATCGAGCACCGCAGGCGTCACGGTGCATTTCGCAAACCTGAACACCTTATGTTAATTCAGGGCATCAGCGATAAGATGTTCCGGGAAATCCGGCCTTTTATAATCGTTAATTGAACATAAATGCCCGCAAAACCTGCATCGCCGGATTTCACACATTATCCGCTGCTCTGGCTCGGAGTTTGTTTTGCTTTCGGGATTTTTGGAGCAAATTATTTTTCGCTGCGTTTCGAACTTGTTCTTGTCATTTGTGCTGCATTTGCTATTTCTGCCGCGGTTCTTATCGGTCGTAATTTCTCTCTTATTTTTCTTTCGATCTCTTTTATTGCCACCGGTTTTTTGAGTTTCCAGATCGAAAAAAATAGCGCCGCGGAAAATCGCTTAAAGGAAATCTACGACGGGGGTCTGATCGAATCCGGCGAGCCGGTAGAAATTGAAGGTTTAGTTTTGGGAAAGCCCGAACCTGCATACGACGGATTTTTTCTCAAAATAGAAACCGAACAGATCGTCCACCGTGGTTTCCAGCAAAACGTTTCCGGCAAATTACGTTTGTTCGCGCCGGTAGATAGCGAACAGGCCGCAGCCGAATACGAACAGCTCGATTTGCGATACGGCTCCCTAATTCGCATCGCGTGCAATCCCGAACGCGAGGATCGTTATCTGAATCCCGGCGTGCTTTCCCGCAAGAAATTACTCGATCAGCAGGACGTTGATGCAACAGCGACAATCAAGAGTCCACTTCTGATGGAGAAACTAGGTGAAGCACAATCTTTTCAGCCGTTCGGATTCGTGTACGACCAACGGCAAAGATTGATCTCCGAATTCAGAAACAAGTTCAGCGTATCGACTGCCGGAATTATGATCGCCTCGCTTCTTGGCGACAAGCATTTTCTTGACAAGCAAACCGCCGATGTTTTTCGCGAGGGCGGGACATTCCACATTCTTGTCATTTCCGGGCTGCATATCACATTTATCGGCGGGCTAACAGTTATTTTCGTCAGGCTTTTTACGA
The DNA here is from genome assembly GCA_013695195.1 of Blastocatellia bacterium. Taxonomy (GTDB): domain Bacteria; phylum Acidobacteriota; class Blastocatellia; order Pyrinomonadales; family Pyrinomonadaceae; genus OLB17. Next base: position 5,071 of record JACDAY010000385.1, read on the forward strand.
AGAGTAAACTGTGGCAGTTTCTGGTTACCGTGTCATTTCTATGGGCATATACGCTTGCTGTCGGGGCCGAAGTTCCGGTGGTCCGCGCTAGTTTGATGTTTACAGTTCTTTTCTTTTCTCGAATTGTCCATCGGAATGGTTCGCTTCTAAATGCGCTCGGGGCGTGCGCTCTTGTTCTTCTGATCTGGCGGCCGAAGGACCTTTTCAGCCCCTCATTCCAACTGACTTTCGTGAGCGTAATAGCAATCGTCGTTATGGCATTTCCGCTGATCGAAAAACTGCGTTCTATCGGAAATTGGATACCAACGGCAGAAACACCCTTGCCGCCCTCCGTTCCGGTTTGGTTAAAACGATTCTGCGAAACGCTGTACTGGCGGGAAATTAGATGGAAGATCGAAGGCGGAAGGCAGATATGGTCAGCCTCCTTGTTCAAATCTCCCTATTTGAAAGTACTTGAAGTTAAGGGTATGCAGGGTTTAGCCGCATTTGCTTTTGAGGGCATCCTTGTATCACTCGCCGTTCAGATCTGGCTTTTGCCGCTTCTGGTCGTCTATTTTCACAGAGTTTCCATTGCTTCAATTCTTTTGAATTTATGGGTAGGCTTTTTCATCGCTCTCGAAAGCTTCTCGGCGCTGATTGCGATTTTGTTGTCCATAATCAGCGACCGGCTTGCTCTGCCGATAATAAAGTTGACCGAAGTTCTCAACTGGTTCTTGATCGCTCTTCCTCGGCTTTTTGTCGACAATAATTGGGCTGGTTTCAGGTTGCCCGTTTACAGCGGAACCCAAAGCACCGTGTATTTTCTATACTTGATCCCAGTCATTTTTCTGGGTTTCGCCGCGTACACGTGGAATCCATTCGCAACTGATAATAAAAAGTGGCTCAGTTCCAAAAAAAATCATTACGCAGCCGTCGCAGCAGCACTGCTTGGCTTCGTTATCATTTTTCACCCTTTTAGTGCCCAAAAAGCCGACGGGCGGTTGCACGTGGATTTTCTCGATGTAGGGCAAGGCGATGCTGCATTGATCACCTTCCCGCACGGCGAAACAATGCTCCTTGATGGCGGCGGGAGAATAAATTACGGAAATAAACCAGCCGGTGAAACGGATGAAGCCGAAGCCTTCGAGCCAGATGTCCCGAGAATCGGCGAGGCGGTTGTGTCCGAGTTTCTGTGGGAAAAGGGCTTTTCAAAAATCGATTACATCCTAGCGACGCATGCCGACCTGGACCATATTCAAGGATTGGCCGACATTGCTTCCAACTTTGAAATTCAAAACGCATATTTTGCGTCAGCAACAATCATGGACCCTGATTTTGCAGAGCTTTCTCGTGTTCTCGAAAAACGCGGTATTCCGATAAACAAACTCAGGCGCGGTGATTTGCTTAAAATCGGAGGCGTTGAAGTCGAGGTTCTGCATCCCGGCGAGGGCGAATCTAACAACGCAATTTCCGGCAATAATGGTTCAATGGTTTTAAGAATTCGTTTTGGCGATAAAATTATACTTTTGACCGGGGATATCGAACGTGAAGCAGAACAGGAACTTCTGTGGTCGCCGGAATTGTTAAAAGCGGACGTCGTAAAAATAGCCCACCACGGGAGCCGAACGTCTTCAATTCAACCGTTTATAGATGCGACGAACGCTGATTATGCGATTATTTCGGTTGGCAAAAAATCGTTATTCGGGCATCCTCACGCCGAGGTGGTCAAGAGATGGAGCAGAGCTGGAGCGAAAGTGATGACGACGGGCGAGCGCGGGACGATTTCGGTTTCAACGAACGGTGAAGATTTGCAAATACATACATTTATACCGTAAACCTGAGGTTATTTGCCCATTGTGGCAGAAGCCTGACCGTGAGGGAGGGCTTTCTCTTATCCCTTGACAGTTTAAACCCTCCCTAACGGTCAAGCTTCAGCCATGTATTGGATCGAGGCGTGAGTTCAGAACGGCGTAAATTTAAAGAACAAAAGCCCGAAAGATTTCAATTTTAAACCTCCGAGCGTTCCTATAGTCGTCGTAATTGTGACTATTGTTACCTAACCGATATTAAATGTCAAGCATTGTTAAAGTTATTTATCAATAAACAATGTTTAACTTATACTATCTAATGTTTGAAGTGTCTGATGCCTGTGAATACCATCACGATCCCATGCTCGTCGGCCGCAGCAATCGATTCATTGTCTTTTATCGACCCACCGGGCTGAATAATTGCAGAAACACCCAATTTTGCTGCCTCATCCACGTTGTCGCGGAAGGGAAAAAAAGCATCTGAGGCCAAGACCGAATTTTTGAGAGGCAGATCGAATCTTTCAGCCCGCATCGCGGCAATTCTAAGCGAATCGACACGATTCATTTGTCCTGAGCCGACGCCGATCGTCTGTTTTTCGTTGGCAAAAACAATGGCGTTGGATTTCACATGCTTACAAACCTTCCAGGCAAGTAGCATTGCCCGAATCTCGCCATCGGTCGGCTGCCGCTTGGACACGACTTTCAGATCGGCTGCGGTTACCGTATGCACGTCTTTGGTTTGAACAAGCATTCCACCGGAAATTTGTTTGTATTCCCGAATCTCAACTACCCTGTCAAGAACGACCACCCCGTCTGCCGAAGCGGCATCCGCCCCTCCTTTGAAAGGAGGGGAGCTATGAGGGACTCGTAGAACGCGTAAATTCTTTTTTTTCTTGAAGATATCGAGGGCATCGTCATTAAAATCCGGAGCGACAATAACCTCTGTAAAAACATTGTTTACGGATTTCGCCACTTCGGCATCAACGGTGCGGTTAAATGCGACGATCCCGCCGAAGGCCGAGACGGGATCGGTCGAAAGCGCCCGCCGGTATGCTTCTTCGTTGTTTTGTCCGACGCCGACGCCGCTCGGATTCGTGTGTTTGATAATAGCAACGGCAAGATCGTCAAAATCCTGAACGAGATTCCACGCGGCTTCGGCATCGACATAATTATTGAACGACATTTCCTTCCCGTGCAGTTGCTCGGCCTTTGTAATGCCGCCGCGTTCGGACGTTTCGTAAAGAGCGGCTTGCTGGTGCGGGTTTTCGCCATATCGGAGATCTGCGACTTTGGCAAGTTCGATTGTTTCAAATTCGGGCAGTGTTCTGCGTTTGTCAGCTGAAACTTCGCCTCCAAAATCTTCCGATTCGATGAACGGCCGATTTTGAAGCGGGTTTAATGGTTCGAGAAAATCGAGATCGGCATTCGAAAGCTGTTTTGCCAGGTACGAGGAGATTGCAAGGTCGTAACTTGCAGTCCGTGCATATGCGAAAGTTGCCAGCCGCCGCCGCGTTTCAAGTGAAAGTGAACCGTCATTCTCCTTCATCTCCTGCAAAATCCCATGGTACAGCTTCGGATCAGTAACGACCGCCACATCGCGCCAGTTTTTGGACGCCGAGCGAATCATCGCGGGCCCGCCGATATCGATGTTTTCGACCGCTTCGGCGAGCGAAACATTCTCTTTTGCAATCGTATCCTCAAAAGGATAAAGATTGATGACAAGCAGGTCAATCGGCTCGATACCGTGAGTTTGCATTGCAACCATGTGTTCCGGATTGTCGCGGAGGGCAAGAAATGCACCGTGAATTTTCGGATGCAGGGTTTTTATGCGGCCATCCATCATTTCTGGAAAGCCAGTAATTTCCGAAACTTCCGTTACATTAAGGCCGCTTTCACGCAGTACCTTTGCTGTGCCACCCGTCGAAATGATCTCAATACCGAATTCCGCAAGCGACCGTGCAAAATCGGCCGCTCCGGCCTTGTCGGATAGGCTTAACAACGCACGTTTGATTTTCCTTACTTCAGTCATAAAGAGTCTTCTTAAATTCGCTGTTCAATGTATTAAAATCAAAAAAACAAATCACATCTGAAAGCGTGAACTAAGAACAAATAAAAAAGCGGTCTTATGCGACCGCTTCGGGTGTAATAAATCAATAAACAAAAATCAAAAGTGAGCCGAATTACTAATATACACAGCTACTTACAATCTTTTCCTAAAGAAGCCTTCAAATTAAAAAAAGAAGCGTCCAAGGAAAAGCAGGCTCAAGATAAAAACCAAAGCGTAAATTACGATTTTGATAAGACTCATGAAATTCTTTATCCTAATAATTGCGAGTCTGGAAAGGTCAACGAGCAAACAACTAGTTTAGTTCCGAATTTATTTAGATGTCAAAAGCCCGCAAAGCGTTTTTTATTTTTTTTGCCGCATTTCTACAGATTTTTTTTAATTCATCGAATTCGGGCGCACAAAGCTTTGAGGCGTCGATAAAGATTGAAACAAACGCAGGCCCGCTGGCAAGTGTAAGCGGACGAAATCTGGTTGCAAATGTGAATGCCGGTAAGAGGCATGTTTCATTTTTGCGTTCGAATATTGGTGCTGAAAACCTTGGGGATCGAGTTTCCGATCTGATACTCCTCGACAGAAATGGAAAGCAGGTAGCTTATAAAAAATTCATCGCCGGTGAATTTGTTGCTGAAGCGGATTTCACGGCATGGAGCTATAAAATACGACTCGAAATGCCAAAGAATCCAAAGGCGGCGGCGCATATATCGTGGCTTTCGACCGATACGGGAATTTTGATGCTTGACGATCTGCTTCCTCAATTGAGCGAAAACGGAGAAATGCTTTCTGCGAAGATCACATTGGAAATACCTGACGGGTGGCAAATCGCTGCGGGCGAAAAGGTGACTGAAAAGCATTTTGATGTATCCGACACAGAAAAAAAAGTCTTTGTGATAGGAAAAGACATGCGGGAGCGTCGAATCGAGATGGGGCGCTTTAATTTGAATCTGTTAACCATCGGCGAATGGCAATTCAGCGACGAAGAGGCCGCAAAAACGGCAAGCGAAATTTACGAAGAATACTTAAAAATTTACGGCAAAACTCCATCCCAAACAGCACAGATTTCAATCCTTAAATTTCCGGATAACGTAAGCCCGGGAACATGGGAGGCTGAAACGCGGGGTTCCAGCGTTACAATAATTTCCTCGGACATGCCGTTCAAAACCCAATCGCTTCAGCGGCTACGCGAGCAAATGCGGCACGAGTTATTTCATCTTTGGCTGCCGGGCGGCGTAAATCTGAGCGGCAATTACGATTGGTTTTTTGAAGGCTTTGCACTTTATCAATCTCTGAAAACCGGTGTACAACTAAATCAAATTCGTTTTGACGACTTTCTCGATACGCTTTCCCGCGCCCACAATATAGACAGTCTGCAAACCCGAAGATTGTCCTTAATTGAGGCTTCAGTAAACCGTTGGAACGGTGCGGACACTCAGGTTTACGCACGGGGGATGCTTGTTGCTTTTTTGTGCGATATTGCGCTTTTAAATGAATCGAAGGGTAAGCGGTCTGTGTCAGATATCTTTCGGCGGGTTTTCGAAAAGCACAGTTTCCCAGGTGAGCGTCAAGACGGAAATGCCGCTGTTTTGTCGATAATGCAAGCGGACCCCGAACTTCTGCCGATCATCCAAGAATATGTAAAAGGCGCGGGCAAGATAGATTGGCAAACGCAGTTACAGACAGCCGGCATCGAAAGCGGACCAGGCAATAAACGTACATCTTTGCATATCATTGAAAAGCCCAAAAAGAACCAAAAGGCATTGTTGGACAAGCTGGGTTATAATAGTTGGCGGAAATTATCCCGCTGATTCTCCTGAATAAAATATAAAGATGAAAATTTGTGCATTGTTTTTACTGCTAATAATCGTGTTAAGTCAAAATGCCTGCGGTTTGTTTGACAGCACGTTGGGCGGTTTTACGACCGCTTTGGGTCTGAGTGACACGGCCACTGTAATATCAAAAACCGCCCAGATACGGACGTCCTATGCGGTCGTAGCGGCTGATCTGTTAGAAGTCAAACGCGGTGAAAGGCTGGATGTGCTGGATCAGGTCGAATTCGAGAAGATTTTTTGGTACCGTGTTCGAGCTCATGATGAGACTAATACTGAGGGCTGGATCGAAGCGCAGCACTTAATTACAAACGAAATCCTCGAAAAGTCGAAAAATCTCGCCGGTGAATTTCAAAATCGCGCTCCGCAAGCCGCCGGACAGCTTCGCGCTGCCTCAAACCTGCGCCTGGAAGCGAATATGAATCCTGAAAACATTCTGTTCAAACTTGCGAATGGAGCTACTTTTGAAATCATGGACTGGGAATTTGTCCCTAAACAGGAAGTATCCGATGTCGACGACGCCGCGCAAGGTGAACAAACGAAGAGGAAGCTAACTAAAAACGAAGAAATAGAAGCTTCCAAAGAGGCAGGTGAGCCTGAGAAAATAGAAGATAGATACGACATCTGGTATAAGATCCGGCTTGATCCGTCGATCTCGCCCGCTCCTGCCGGGTGGCTGTTCGGCAGGCAGGTCGAGCTCCAGATACCGGTAGATATAGTATTTTTTCAGCCGAACAACCGGAAGTTTGTCGGATGGCATCGGCTGGACACGGATGCGGCGGACAGGGTCGGTCTAAACGAAAAGATCGGCTCACCCGGAAACTGGGTAGTACTTTCACGCACGAACCAGGTAAAGGCGATTGACGGCGTCGAGCCTGATTTTGACGGAATACACGTTCTTGCGTTTGATAAATACGACCAAAGCTATTTTACGGTTTGGAGGACAAGCGGAGAGGTTTGGGGAACCCTTCCGCTGGTGGTCGAGGGCCAGGGCGATAACAAGACATTTATAGTAAAGCTTCGGCATCCTGAAGGCAGGATGGTCGACAAACGGTTCGTCGTATTCAAAGATAAAAGCAGACTGAAAGTTACACCGCCTGAGGACATTGCGCAGTATTTGCAACAGGGCAAGTTAAGGTGAAAGGAGTGGTTCTCAGGAATCTAATCTTTTTCACCGCGTTAGCGACGACTGAATTTTTTGAGAATTGAATTTCTGGCCTCGCTGACGCGGCGCTGTATCATGTCCCAAATGACCGTGGGTTGAAACCCGCGGCTAAATTCGTTTGTAGCTACGCGACTATATGAACGACGCCGATCCTATTAATCTCGAAAACCCGTTCCCGGAACCGGTCGATCTTGAAATAACCGATTCCATCGATCTTCACGCTTTTCGTCCTAAAGATGTAAAAGCGGTTACAGAGGCGTATCTTTCAGAGGCAAATAATAAGGGATTTCGCTTTGTCAGAATCATCCACGGCATAGGCATCGGCGTGCAGCGCGAGATAGTGCGAAAAATTTTGAGTGAAACTGCATTTGTAAAAGGATTTAAGTCGGGCGACGAATTCTCAGGTGGCCGGGGTTCCACCGTCGTCGAATTTAGAGTTTAGTATTCATCCTTCATCAAGCACGTCAGCCCAAATTTCTTCATCTTGCCCGTTATACACCTCGAGGGCGCTGATCAAATCGTTTTGTTTTGCAATCCTGGTTTCCGCATCGCTTAAACGGCACGAGAGATTTTTGCAACGCAGCTCAAGTTCATGAAGCCGCTTTTTGCGCTCCTTGTCCAACCGGTCCAGGTAAAACATATACATAAATTGCAGGCCCGCGACACCCGCCAGCGATAGACTGAGACCGATTAAAACATATAGCAACATCGCAATTCTGGATTGTCGATTCTAAATTTTGGATCGAAATCAGACAATTATGCTGAGACTAACCGCAAAAGCAATGGCGGATGCCAATCCAAAATCCAAAATCGCAATTCTAAAAAAGATTATACTCTTGACCAATGCCCAAAGAAAAGTAAAAATCGAATAATAACTTTATTGGAGGAAAAGGTGCAGCAAGACATTGTAAATTCGAACCCAACAGCTCCGCTTTTAGGCCGCCGCGAGTTTTTTGTAACTTCTATTTTAGCTGCCGGCACCTTTGCGTCCGCTGTACAGCCAATTCAGGGACAGACAAAGATCACCACCGATGATGCCGGTTTGACTGCCGGCGAAGTGAAAATACCGGTGTCTGATGGCGTGATTCCTGCATACCGTGCTATGCCGGATAAGGGCGATAAATTCCCGGTCGTGCTCGTCGTACACGAGATCTTCGGCGTTCACGAATGGATTCAGGATATTTGCCGCCGGTTGGCAAAACTCGGTTATATGGCGGTTGCACCTGCGCTTTATGCGCGTCAGGGCGAGGTCAAAGACCTGAAGGATTCGCGGGAGATCAACCGCGAGGTGTTTTCGAAAATCCCTGATAAGCAATCTATGTCCGATCTTGACGCTGCGGTCGCATGGGCTTCAAAAAACAGTGGAAATACAAAGAAATTGTCAATAACCGGATTTTGCTGGGGCGGGCGTATTGTCTGGCTATACGCCGCGCATAATAAAAATCTGGATGCCGGAGCGGCATGGTACGGCAGGGTTGTTCCGAGTCCTAATTCTCCAGTAACTGAAGCACAGCCGAAGACGCCGATCGATTTCGCGAGGAAATTGAAGGCTCCAGTCATAGGTTTCTACGGCGGTATGGACACTGGAATCCCGCTCGATGGTGTTCAGCGGATGCAGGACGAGATAAAGAAAGGGAAGTCGGGATCGGAAATTATCGTCTATCCGAATGCGAAGCACGGCTTTCACGCTGATTATCGGGAAAGTTTTAACAAAGAAGCATCCGAAGACGCGTGGAACAAGCTGTTAGCATGGTTTAAAAGGCACGGAGCCGCATAAATCTGAAAACATTGCCGGATTGAATCTTTTTAGCTTGAACGACGGAAGGCTTAATAAATGATGACAGAAAATCTACAACTCAGATACACATTATTGTGTGACGACGTCCGCATCGAGATGGGAAATAAAATCTCGTTGATGGGGATTTTCCAGAACATAATGGTCGAGAAATTACCGGTTTCATTGATAAAATTTGCAGTGATAAATCATTGGATGGGCGAGGGCAGCCACGAGACCGAGGTTAGGATATTATCACCCGACAGATCGAATCTGGTCGTTACCTCGCAATCGACGCCGATCGAGCTTGCGGCGGGCGGTTTTACGGACAATGTGAGTTTTTTTATAAATGTCGTATTTCCAAGCGCCGGCACATATTGGGTACAAACTCTCGCCGACACCGTGGTTCTCGAAGAATTTCCGTTAATCGTAGCCAATGCCGGCGATGTAGCAGCGATGCAGCCCGCGGAGGAAATATCGGAAACTATAAATTGAAGGTAAAAAAATTAAATATAAAAATGGCAAAATCGGAGAATCTCTGATCTTGCCTTTAAATTGTTTTGACTGAATTTATTTCTCGGTTCTCGGTAGATCCAATGTTATGGCCAGACGATAGACAGCTGCATTTTCAACCTCGATTTCCTTCGTTCCTGAAACTCCTTTAAATTTGGCGGTAACTCTAAGTTTTGCAGGGCCTTCGGGCCGCCGAACAGTGAATTCGCCGCTGACGTTCGTAAAAACGCTGCCGAGGCTTTGCGTGGAGCCGTCGGCGTTTACTTTTTCGATCTCAATTTTTGCACCGGTTACGCTCGTCCCTTCGCGATAAAAAACGCTGCCTTTTACAATAACCTGCGTTCCCTGATCGATCGATAAAATCAGCCGGTCGCCCAGATCACGGAGTTTCTTTTTCTTGACCTCGACGTTGTACAGCAGACCGGAACTATAGCCTTTAGCATCGACAACCAGATTATAATTCCCGGAATCGAGGCCTTCCATCACAAAATTACCTTTGGCGTCGGCCCGTACGCTCTTGACATCCTTCCCATCCTGCCGCACGGTAACACTCGCCTTTGCTATTCCACTGCCGCTATTGGTTCGTACCTTGCCTTTCAGTCCGCCGGTTTGAGCGAAAACAGGCAGTAGGCAAATTGCGGAAAGTATTGATATCAATAAAATCCGCATGCACCTTTTTTTCATAAAATTAACTTGTAACATTAAACTTTGAACTTGGAATTTCTTTTCGAAACTCATCCGCTACATCATTGATGATGTCCGTAAGCGTGCGCGTTGGCTTGTAGCCGATCAGGTTTTTAGCTTTTTCGAGGCTCGGCACACGCCGTCTCATATCCTCGAACCCTTCACCATAGGCCTCCTCGTAGGGAATAAAACGGATTTCACTGCTGCTTCCTGTTAATTCAATTGCTGTGTCAGCAAGTTGTTTGATTGAAACTTCTTCACTATTTCCGAGATTGATGACCTGGCCGAAGCAAGCCGGCGAATCGAGAAGTTTCGTCAGTCCGTTCACAACATCAAGCACATGCCCGAAACATCGCGATTGGGTGCCGTCGCCATGGACAGTAATGGCTTCATTCTTTAGAGCCGCCTGCACGAACCGCGGAACGACCATTCCATAATGACCCGTTTGGCGCGGGCCGACGGTGTTGAAAAGACGAACGACAACGACTGGCAGCTTGGTTTCCTTCCAATGAGCGAGTGCAAGAAATTCGTCTAGGGTTTTTGCGCACGCATATGCCCAGCGATGCTTGTCAGTCGAGCCTGTCAACAGATCGTCATTTTCCTTAAATGGAACCGACGCACCCTTGCCGTAAACTTCCGAGGTGCTGGGAATCAGGACGCGTTTGCGGTAGCGCGAACAAAAGCCGAGAACGACGTCTGTACCGTGAAAGATAGTTTCGATCGTCTTGACAGGATGCTCCATGATCAGCTTTACGCCGACGGCGCTCGCCATATGGTAAACGTGGTCGGTTTCGCGTATCAGCTCTTCCATCAGCTTTTTGTTCAAAACCGTCTCGATAATGAGGCGAAATCGCTCGCCGTCTTCGAGATGGGCGATATTTGCATACTGCCCGGTCGAGAGATCGTCAATAACGGTGATCTCATGCCCTTGTCCGATTAGTTTGTCGGCGAGATGGCTTCCTACAAAACCGGCGCCGCCGGTGATCAAAATCTTCATTTATAAAGGATCCCTATTTATTTTCGATTTTTGGATTTCAGGTATTATATTTCCAAAATCAATCGATTTTGTTGCTTTTCAGCGACTTTAAGAAAATATCAACAGAACCTATGTTTTCACTATTTGCCTAAAATACGCAACCGTTTTCCCTAATCCTTCTGCAAGCGGCACCTTCGGCGACCATCCTAACAAATTCTTTGCCCTTTCGATATTAGGCTTTCGCTGTTTTGGATCATCCTGCGGCAGTGGCAAATACTTCACTTTTATGTCAGTGCCAATGGTTTTACCGATCTCAGCCGCCAATTCGTTCATCGTAAATTCGCCGGGATTGCCAATATTTACGGGCATGTGAATATCTTCGGATTCGGCATTCATCAATCGTATCAAACCGTCAACCAAGTCGCTTACATAACAAAACGAACGCGTCTGACTTCCATCACCATAAATGGTGAGTTCATCACCGCGAAGAGCCTGAACGACAAAGTTCGACACTACCCGTCCGTCGTTCTCGAGCATTCGCTTGCCGTAAGTATTAAAAATACGCACGATCCGCGTATCGACCGCATTTTGCCGGTGATAATCCATCATAAGCGTCTCGGCAACGCGTTTGCCTTCATCATAGCAGCTTCGCAAGCCGATAGGATTTACGTTTCCGAAATAATCTTCCGTCTGTGGATGAACGAGCGGATCTCCGTAAATTTCGGATGTCGAAGCCTGCAGGATGCGCGCCTTTACACGTTTTGCCATTCCAAGCATATTGATCATTCCCATTACACTGGTTTTCACGGTTTTGACAGGATTATATTGGTAATGGACCGGCGACGCGGGACACGCGAGGTTATAAATTTGATCGACCTCGAGAAGGATCGGCTCGGTAACATCATGGCGAACAAGCTCGAAGCTTTTACTATCGAACAACTGCACGATGTTCTGTTTTCGACCTGTAAAAAAATTGTCGAGACAGATCACCTCGTGACCTTCCGACAAAAGACGTTCGCAAAGGTGCGAGCCGATAAAACCAGCACCGCCGGTGACAAGAATGCGCATAAAATGGAAAATTTACAATGGAAAATGGAAAATATAGAACTTCCGAACATTGTCCATTTTCCGTTATCAATTGTCCATTACTTTAAGTATTTTTTAAAGAAAGCCAAAATCCGTTAATATTCATCTTCTTCATCAAGACTGGCCTCGCGGATGGCCTCGAGTATCCGCAAACCCGGGATGTCCTTTTCCCGACCGGAAGCATTTTTTGCCCTTATCAAACCGTCGATCGAAAGTACATTCACCACGAATCCAAATAAATCGAATGTAACCGACTCATTCAACACGTCTGCATAAACTCCGAGACCCGTGACTTCTGTCAACAAATCAATTTCGCCGATATCTGTTTCGAGAGTGAACACTGAACCGTGCGAAAGCGATCCTTCATCCCAAATAAAAGGCAAATCCTTTGGAAATCCTCTAAGACGTGGATTAAATGGAGCTAAAGCTTCAGAAATTCGCCGAAGATTGTCACGATGCCTGGAAAAGCAAAAATCAATGTCATAGGTAACATAAGCTGACGAATAAAGACTAAGGGCAACCCCGCCTATCACGACGAAGTCAACCGAATGACTCGCCATCAGCGTAATCGCCCGTTTTACGTCGATCATTTTTTTTCAAGTGATGATTTTCGAGCTTCCGTTCGAAGTTCCTCAAAGCTATTCATTGCCTGCTGAAGCTTCTCTAGCCGTTGTTCCGGTGTAAGGCGAAAATTTTCCACCAGCAATGTCAAATCTATGCCAAACTCCTTTGCGGCGGCTATTTTGCTTCCCGGCTCGGGATTGAGCAATTTCTCTTCTGCCGTTCGTTTCATTTCCTTATTCTACGGCAATTCCAATGCATCCGCACGTTTTTGTGTTTTCTGAGCTTGATTCAGACGCTCGTATTCGTAAACGGCACTCTCCCAGGTGCCGTACATCGCATTCGGCAGGACGATAAACTTTTTGCCCCAAATATCCTTCAATTTATCTACCTCGAAAAATCTGTCCGAGACAGATTTTTTTTCAAACATATCCGAGAAATCGTCAAGATTGTCGCCCATTAGCAAAACAATGCGATATTTTGCAGCGATCGCTTTTCGCCTATTCTCTTTACCGGATTCGGCAGTGCGAAGCATAACATTTTCGGACGAAATATCGGCGAACCCGACACTTTTCAGGTTATCTATCGTCGCTTGTTTCTGCAATTCGTCCCGATTTGAAACGTAAAATACCTTTATGCCTTTTGAATTGGCGTAATTTAGAAAATCAATTGAACCGGGAAGAGCCCTTGCCTTTCGCATTTCGCCCCATGCGTACCAGTCCGGCAGATTAAACGCCCGGCGATTTTTTATCGCAAAAGCCTGTGCCGGGGAATTATCCAGAACTGTTTCATCTATATCGACAACGACGGCACGCGGCATTTTTCGTTCGCTTCTTGACAGCTTTTTCACGTTTTTCTTTTCAAAATCGGCGTCGAGATGCCAGCGGGCAAGATTAAAAGCCTGGTAAGATAATGCCCGAAACTCAGCCGCTTTTTGCATCCACAGCACGGCACCGACCTGATATTCGTTATCGGCGGCGACAGAAGCCGTACCTGGTTGGGCAGTCGAAACGGCCACAAAATATGTCGAAATAATACTGCTAACAACAAACCCGATGCTCAAAAAATAATTTTTGGGTGTCATAGATTTGGGTTGGAGAAACATCCTGAATCAATTATAAATGATTTATGGGAGAAAAGCCGAAAGAGGAAATCGAAGGGGAAGAAAAACCTTGTGTAACGCCCGAAATCGGCGATGATTCGTCCTGGGGCGAAGACATAAATGAGCGCGATTATTATTACGACGATGCTCACGGGTACGAGGTTTTTGAACCGGACGAAGACCACGATGCGTAGCCAGCATTATTTCTTCGGTCGTTCGTTTGCTTTTAGCACGCGTTTGCGCAAGCGGATAAATTTTGGCGTAACTTCGATCAGCTCATCGTCGGCAATAAATTCGAGTGCCCTTTCGAGAGACATTTCACGCACGGGGACGAGCCGCATTGCTTCGTCGGCGGACGATGTACGCATATTGGAGAGCTTCTTTTCCTTGATCGGGTTTACGTCCAGATCGACCGCCCGGGCATTTTCGCCGACGATCATTCCTTCGTAAACCTTGATCTGCGGTTTAACGAAAAGCACGCCGCGTTCCTGTAAATTGAAGAGCGCAAACGTGTTAGTTTCGCCCATCCTGTCTGAAACAAGCGAGCCCGTCGGACGCGATTTCATTTCGCCCTGCCATTTGTCGAATTTTAAGAACATCGTATTCAAAAGGCCCGTGCCTTTTGTTTCTGTCAAAAACTCGCCGCGAAAACCTATAAGGCCGCGTGACGGTATTTCGTATTCCAGCCGCACGCGCCCGGAGCCGTTATTTATCATCTTTGTCATCTGGCCTTTGCGGCGGCCGAGCGCTTCGGTAACGACGCCGATAAATTCCTCCGGAACGTCGATAACTACCAGCTCGAGCGGTTCGAGCAGTTCGCCTGTCATTTCGTCCTTTTTCGTGATCACTTCCGGTTTCGATACCTGAAGCTCGTAGCCCTCGCGACGCATCATTTCGATAAGGATCGCAAGCTGCAGTTCGCCCCGGCCCGAAACCTTGAACTGGTCCGGCGAGCCCGTTTCCTCGAATCTTAGAGCTACGTTTCCGAGCAATTCCCGCTCGAGCCGGTCCCTGATCTGCCGCGACGTGACGAATTTTCCGTCAACTCCGGAAAACGGCGAATTATTCACGCCGAAGATCATCGCGATGGTCGGTTCATCGACCGCAATGACAGGCAGAGGCTGTGGATTTTCAACCAATGTAATTGTCTCACCGATGTTGATGTCGTCGAAACCGGCCAAGGCGACTATCTCACCGGTTCCGGCATTTTCAACCGGAGTGCGGTCAAGGCCTTCAAACACAAAAAGCTCCTTCACACGCGTTTTCTGTGTTGAGCCGTCGATTTTTGCTACGATAACTTCCTGGTTCTTGGAAATTTCTCCGGAGAACATTCTGCCGATCGCCAGCCGTCCGACAAATGGGTTGTAATCGATATTGGCGACAAGCAGTTGGAGCGAATCGTTTCGCACGGCGTGCGGCGCCGGAATCGTCTCAATAATCTGGTCGAATAGCGGTATGAGATTTGTGGATTCGTCAGTCATATTCTTTTTCGCCATTCCGTCGCGGGAAATTGAATAGAGAATCGGAAATTCGATCTGCTTATCATTTGCGCCGAGGTCGATGAACAAGTCATATATCTCATCGACGACCTCTTCCGGCCGGGAGTCCTGGCGGTCGATCTTGTTGACGAGAGC
>JACDAY010000389.1 GCA_013695195.1 Blastocatellia bacterium
ATTATGTGTGGAATTGTCGGATACGTTGGGAATAAACAGGTTGTGCCGTTAATTATCGACGGGTTGAGAAAGCTCGAATATCGCGGTTACGACTCTGCCGGGATTGCCGTCGTTGATGAAAATCAGCACCTTTCGCTGCGGCGGGCGGAAGGAAAACTGCGCAATCTGGAAGAGTGCATTAGGCTGAATCCGCTTGACGGGAATTACGGTATTGGGCACACGCGTTGGGCGACACACGGGCGGCCGACGGAGGAAAACGCTCATCCGCACCGTGATCAGTCCGGCAAAGTCGTTGTTGTTCACAATGGAATTATAGAGAATTATCTCACGCTCAAGGAAAGGCTTGCAGCAAACGGGAGCGATTTCAAAACGGAAACGGACACCGAAGTCGTCGCTCATCTTATCGGGCATTACATCGAAACCGAAAATCTTTCGCTCGAACTCGCGGTGCGAAAAGCGGTTCTCGAATTAAAAGGCATTTTCGCGTTGTCGATCATTTCGGTTGACGAGCCGGACACGATCATTGCTGTTCGCGAAGGTCCGCCGGTAGTGATCGGTTTGGGCGACGGCGAATTCTTCGTCGCGTCCGACATCCCGCCGATTCTTCAGCATACGAGGGATGTTTTCTTTCTCGGCGACAGGGAGATCGCCGTTTTGACAAAGGATTCCGTTCGAGTAACCGATTTTGACGGAAACATCGTCGAGCCGAAGCAGCAGCGGATCACGTGGGACCCGATAATGGCCGAGAAGGGCGGCTTCAAACATTTCATGCTCAAGGAGATCTATGAGCAGCCGCGGGCGGTTCGCGATACAGCGCAGGGACGGGTTTCACTTGATACGGGAAAAGTTTATCTCGACCCGATGGATATTTCCGAGGAAGATTTTCTTGCAGTTACTTCGATCAAAATTGCTGCATGCGGCACTTCGTGGCACGCGGGGCTTGCCGGTAAATATATGCTCGAACAGCTTGCACGCGTTCCTGTCGAGGTAGATTATGCGTCGGAATTCCGTTATCGCGATCCTGTTTTGAGCGATACCGATCTTTTGATAGTAATATCGCAATCCGGCGAAACCGCCGATACGATAGCGGCAATGCGTGAAGGAAAAAGAGCGGGATGCAAGGTTTTGGCGGTGTGCAATGTTCAGGGATCGATGATTCACCGGGAGGCGGACGGGACAATACTGACGCATGCCGGCCCGGAGATAGGCGTCGCTTCTACCAAAGCGTTTACATCGCAAATGGTCGCGCTTTATCTTTTTGCGCTTTACCTCGGTGAGCTTCGCGGCAGGATCAATGGCGAGCAGGCAAAAAAATTGGCTCAGGATCTGGCCGAGCTGCCTTTGAAGATCGAGCAACTTCTCAATGACGCCGATTCGATCGAGGAGTTGTCGAAGGAGTTTTTCCGCGTCCAGGATTTTCTATATTTGGGACGCGGGATAAATTTCCCGGTCGCGCTCGAAGGCGCCTTAAAATTAAAAGAGATCAGTTACATCCACGCCGAAGGCTATCCGGCCGGTGAAATGAAACACGGCCCCAACGCTTTGATCGACGAAAAACTGCCGGTCGTGGTGGTAAATACGCGTGAAGAAGGCAATGCGGCGAGTGTGCTTCGGTATGAGAAAACGCATTCGAATATCGTCGAGGTAAAGGCCCGTGACGGCATTATTCTTTCGGTTCTGAGCGAAGGCGATTCGATGAGCTCGAAAGTGTCGAATCACGTGATCGAGGTTCCGGCAACTTCTGATCTTTTGGGACCAATACTTTCAATCGTGCCGCTCCAACTACTTTCTTATCATATCGCCGTCAGGCGCGGTTGTGATGTCGACCAGCCGAGAAATCTGGCGAAGTCCGTGACGGTGGAATAAGGAACGCGGACGCCCACGTCCGCACCGAACCGTAGGGTTCGAAATACTACTTACGCCGGAGGGCGGCGTTTGCGGACGGGGGCGTCCGCGTTCCCATTTATGAAAGCCATAGTTGTTAGAGAATTTGGCGAGCCCGAGGTGATGAACATCGAAGATGTTCCAACGCCAGAGCCGACAGGAACTCAATTGCTTATCCGCATCATGGCTGCCGGTATAAATCCTGTCGATACATACCTCCGAACCGGCATTCATGCCCACGCGCCAAAATTACCTTACACGCCCGGAAAAGATGCTGCCGGTATCGTGGAAGCCATAGGTGAAAACGTTGCAAAATTCAAAATCGGCGACCGGATTTACACAGCCGATTCGATTACCGGCACTTACGCCGAATACTCGCTTTGCGAAGAAAATCAGCTCGGACGATTACCGGATAATATCAGTTTTGAGCAGGGAGCGGGGATTTGGACGCCGTATGCGACGAGCTATCGAGGGTTGTTTCAAAAAGCGAAAGCTAAAGCGGGAGAAACGGTTCTCGTTCACGGAGCATCGGGCGGCGTGGGTCTCGCCGCTTTGCAGTGGGCAAAGAATGCCGGACTCATTGTGGTCGGGACCGCGAGTTCTGAGGAAGGAAAGCGGCTTGTGAAGGATCACGGCGCTGATCTGGTTGCCGATCATACAGACGATGCGCATTTTGATGAAATCAAAGAATTTACCGCGGGCAAAGGCGTTGATGTAATTATCGAAATGCTCGCCAATGTTAATCTACAAAAGGATTTTGACGTGCTTGCGATGTTTGGACGAATAACAGTCATTGGCAACCGCGGCAGCCTGGAATTTACTCCTCGGGCGGCTATGACCAAAGACGCGACCGTTTACGGAATGTCGCTTTTCAATTCACCTCAGCCGGAGAGAGACGCCATTCACGCCGCGATCTTCGACGGACTGAGCGACGGCTTTTTGATTCCCGTAATAGGTAAAACCTTCCGGCTCCAGGAAGCGCCGCTAGCTCATCACGCGGTTATTGCAAAAAAGGCGTACGGAAAAATCATCCTGAATATTTGAGACCTGCCTTTATCTGTTTCAAATTAGTACACTTAGTTTTGCGATTTTGTAAAACCTAAGCAAACACCTCTTGGCACGTTGGTTGCTAATAATACACTGAAGTATTATAAACCGAAATTGTGATGAGGAGAATGATATGAACGCAATTGAATTGTTAAAAGCAGACCATGACGTCGTGGACAAACTATTTCAAAAGGTAAAAGCTACCGAAGATAGTGAGCACCCGGCAATATTCGAGAAAATCAAAGCTGAATTGGATGTCCATACTCATATTGAGGAAACGATCTACTATCCGAAACTCATAGAAGAAGGCGACGAAGAGTTGAAGGATATCGTGCTCGAGGGAATTGAAGAGCATCGCCAGGCAAAAATGTTTTTAAGAGAGTTGGCTGCACTTTCCGATGAAAGCGAAAAATTCGACCCGAAACTAAAAGTGCTGATGGAAGACATTACTCATCATGTTCAGGAAGAAGAAGCCGAGATGTTCCCAATGGTTGAAGAACAGTTTGACTCAGCAGTGCTTGAAGAATTGGGCACCGAAATGGAAGAGGAAAAGATGAAGTTTAAAAAATCGAATGCAGCAAATGCTTGATAAAAAGGCGTAGAGCATCATCTAAAGGAATAGCGGAAATGTGAATTACGATTTACATTTCCATTTTTTATTTACTTCTGACCGGCGCCTTGCATTTACCGCTTCAAACAACTGTGAAATAATGGTCGGCATGGAAGATGCCGGGATCTATGCCGATCATATAATACACGACAAATTGGAAGAAATTGCTGCGGAAGTGCCGACAATATATGAAGACGGCCAAATTGAACGCATTTATACATTTAATGATGGAGCAGTGGTTAAATACGAATGGCGAGCCTTGAATGAAGACGGATTTAATCATCGTTTCACTCTTGTCAAGATGCCGAAAAAAAATCCTTTTAAATTAAAAGAAGGAATTATCAAGATTATAAATTATTGACTAATTTTAACCTTTCGTTACACTCAAGCTGCTTGACTTAAAATCTTCAAGTACATCGAAAACCTGAAGTGCATACTTCACATTTCCAAATGGTGCCGAAACCTGAACACCGGCTATAACATCACGCACTTCGTTCAAAGACTCCCGGGCAATGGCAATGCCTGCTTCACGTGCGTCTTCCTTACTTTTATCGGAGGCGATACGCATTGTCTCGAGAATTTCCGGGGTTACGTTAACACCAGGCACCTCGTTATGCAGGAATTCGGCGTTTCGAAAACTGACCAGCGGCCAGATTCCGGCAACGATCGGGATTTTAACATGCGAAATTTTGTCTAGGAACGAGCGCAGCTGTTCGGTGTCGAAAACAGGCTGGGTGATCGCATATTCGGCACCAGCCTCGACCTTCCATTCGAAGCGGCGAATCTCTTCCTCGAGATTGACGGCGCCGGGATTTACACCGACGCCAATCGAGAATGCAGTAGGCAGACCTATCGGGTTATTTCCCAAATCGAGCCCGTGATTGAGCTTGTTTACCATATTTGTAAGGCCGATGGCGTCGATGTCGAACACGGCGGTTGCGTCGGGATATGGCCCCATCTTTGGCGGGTCGCCTGTAATTATCAGCAAATTATGAAGGCCGAGGGCGGCGGCTCCGAGCAGATCGGACATCATTCCCAGAAGATTCCGGTCCCGGCAGCAATAGTGGAGTACGGCCTCGATGCCGATATTTCGCTCGACAAGCACCGCAGTTGCCTGTGCGGACATACGGGTTTGAGCCCGCGGACCGTCCGGTATATTTACGGCGTCAACCCCTGCATCCTTCAAAAGACGTATTGAATCCAGAGTCTTTTGTGCATCGCAGCCCTTTGGAGGCAGAACTTCCACGGAAGTAACAAACTCTCCGCGAGCCACTTTGCGTGACCAGTTCGAGCGTTCCTCGGGAGCTACAACCTGAACATCGCTCGGCTTTAATTCCGTAACTGCAGCAAGGTTTGTTCTGACAAAGTTCTGCGATTGCCGAGGACTGATCGAGCGAATCGAATCGGCAATAAGTTTTATATGAGTCGGCGTCGTACCGCAGCAGCCGCCGACAAATTTTGCTCCGGCCTGAACAAAACGCTTTGCAAACGTTGCCATATATTCCGGCGAGCCCATGTAGAATTGCCTTCCCTGAACATCGCGCGGCAGGCCTGCGTTCGGCTGTGCGGAAAGTTTGCGGCCGGTAAGCTCACGCATTTTTTCGAGCGCAGTCAAAACGTGGTTCGGGCCCATGCCGCAATTCAAGCCGATAATGTCGGCTCCCAGCTCATCCAGTTTTACGGTAAATGTTTCAGGAGAGGTTCCAAAAGTCGTTCTGCCGTCCATTTGGATGGTCATTTGAGCGACTACCGGTAAATCGCAAACTTCCTTTACCGCTCTGATAGCTTGCTCGATTAAAGGCAGGTCTGAGAATGTTTCCAAAATAAAAAGATCGACACCGCCTTCCAGCAACGCTTCGGCCTGTTCCTTAAAAAGATCCTTCGCTTCATCAAACGACGTCGGCCCGAAAGGCTCTATGCGCAGCCCTAGCGGCCCGATTGCACCGGCAACATAAGCCTTATCTCCAGCCGCTTCACGGGCCAGCCGGGCGGCTGCGATATTTATGTCCCGAAGCTTGTCCTCGAGGCCGTAAGGCTGAAGTTTATGCCGCGTTGCGCCGAAGGAATTAGTCTCTATTATATCGGCGCCGGCCCTAACGTATTCTTCATGAACCTCGCGCACCAAATCAGGAGAGATGAGATTAAGCTCATCGTAGCTGCGGTTTATATATACGCCTTTATCATAAAGCCGAGTGCCGACCGCGCCGTCAAACACATATACATCGTCAGTTTCTAGAAGTTCCCGGAAGTTTTTCATAAATAAGCATTCAGCAGCCAGCCTTCAGCAATCAGTAGAGATCAGTTCCTTGCAGATCGCTGAAAGCTGTCTGCTGAATGCTAAAACAAAAAGCCTCGCCGAAACAGCGAGACTCTAAAAAAATTACTTTCGTGGTTCAGCTGTTTAGCAGTTTATTTAACGTGGTCGCAAGTCGCACTAACTCACCACGAATATTTAATCAGATGATGCGCTAATAAAATGGAAGTGTCAAGCTTGCAAATGTGCTAGCAGGTCGTACGTGATCGCTGACATTTCGGACAAAAATATGTGGAGCGGCCCGCCTGCTTTAGGCGAGCTATCGGAGCACTGCAGTTCGGGCAGGGCAGATTTTCTCGTCCATAAACCCTCCAACCTGTTTCCGAACCTAAACCATAAATGCTTCCACTAATATTTGTTGAATCAATTTCCATTTTCCTCCCAAGTATTATTGCCTTGACCAAAACCTCACGGATGGCTTCATAGAGGCGAGCTGATTTTCTAGAAGTTATCCTGTTTGCAACCTGCTCCGGATTAATCTTTGCGAGAAATAAAGCTTCGGCCGCATATATATTCCCAAGACCGCAAACTTTTGTCTGATCGATCAGGAATTCTTTGATCGGGCGTTTAGAGCTTTTTAGGATGTTTCGAAAATAAGTCAGTGAAAACTCTTCGGAAAGCGGTTCAGGAGCAAGTTTTTTTAGCTCTTTCGAATCGAACAGGTTTTGAGTTTCGACGATCTTCATCAGGCCGAAATGACGCTGATCCTGGAAAACAAGTCGCGTGTCGTCGTTTAAATAAAATATTGCGTGAGTAAATTTGGGATTTTCGGTATGCGTAGGCAGCAACATGAAGCGTCCGCTCATCCTCAAATGTGTTATTAAAGTTCGCCCGTTACCCAAATCGAAGAGTATGTGCTTTCCGCGCCGGGTTACGTAGTTTATCACCGCATTGTTTAATTGATGGGCGAATGTAGACGGTTCCGTGTCAGGTGCAAGGCGGGACCTTAGCAGCTCACCGGCTATAATTTTTCGCCTGCTAATAAGTTTGTCGAGGGAACATGCGACGAGTTCAACTTCGGGTAGCTCTGGCATGTGTTAAGTATAAGACAGAACACAGTCAGGTACACACTTGATTTTATTTATGCTGTGAAAAAAAAAGAGCGGGTGCAAGCAACCCTTCCAAACTGCAATGAGTTATAATGCATTTTGTAATATTAAACTCAACTCAAATGCAGGTCAGGAAGGTTGCTTGCACCCGCTCTTCGGGTCACGGATTCGATACTACTTTAGCCTGATAGCGCAATATGGCGCCTACACCGCCTGCTTCCTTCAAAAGTTCCGGATCTTCGATAAACCGAATTTCGTCAGCCGATTCGGCTGCGCGCACCAACAGCTCGTCTATCAACAGTGTATGCCTGTGTGGATCTGGCATATCTCCATCTTCGCCCGGGGCGTAGTCCTTTAGTATTTTGTTGATTTGGCCTGTATTGTATGTGATGTTTTCTATATCTGAGGTAATGTAAAGCTCCTGTACCTGCCCGTTTAGCAGAGCAGTTAAAGTCTTTGCAAACCCGGCCACTCCGACGCCTTCATCATAATTATGTTCCAACAAATAATCTATTTTTTCCTTGTCCACCACCGTATCATTTTTTTGGACGGCTTGCATAGCAGCGTCCAATAGTTCGTGTTCAGGTGTATTAACATTCAGCGATAAAACCTCGATAACTTTTTCGTTCAATTCTTTAGACATTTCCTCACGCAAAATCGGAATAATTACCGCCTGGTCTCCCGCCAGAATTATGCGATCGATTTTTTCGTCGCGGACGATATTTTCGAGTTCGGTTATTACTTCCTTCGCGTGCTGCTGATGAAAATTTTCGATGTGCCGCTGGTAACGCATCTGCGACCAGCCTCGGACTTCGGAACGGTTTGTTTTTGTGCCCCCTATCTCTTCTCTTTCGATTGTTTTACCGCGTTTGAAAACATAGATATTCGCGGAATTCGTATCTGCTGATACAACGGCAAACATGGGATTCTGACTTATTAGACGCACGAGCGGGTAAATACGCGGTTTTTCTAAAACGAAAAAATGGTTGTCGTCAAAAGGAACCTCGAACTCGAAAGCCTCAAAAAAATCTTCGCGGCCTGTGGATGCGAAGACAGCGACACCGCTCGTCGAAGGTTCGATTTTGCTAACGAATTCTTCTATTTTTAGGACGTCGCTATCATAGCTTTCCCGATTGCTCGTTCCCGATTCATATTTGTCTTCATGTTCACTCAACTGCTTTTTAAGAAAGCTATCGAAATCCCGCTGGCCGTTTTCGTTAGTCTCGGTGTTGAGATAAACCGAGATAAAGGGAAAATCGCCCGGTTCAAATTGTGAAATTCTATCGAGGAAAATATTGTTCATAAAAATTACTCTACTTTTTCGCACAAAATGCAAAATTCGTCGGACAAAACTTCTTTGCAAGACGTGTGCCTGTGTTCAGTTATTAAATCCTATTGTAATTGACAAAACATTTTGTGCAAGCCATGAGAGGTTGGCCTGTATTCATACGACCCATTTGTATTCTTACGGAACATAACTTTGACCATTGGCAGGGTTTAAGCCCGTGAATAATCAGGCAGGGAAGTTTTATCGCCCAAAACGGCTCCGTCATTGACTATAACGTTCTTTCCGATGTGGCAGCTTCGTCCGAGAATGGAATTTCTGATTTCCGCGAAACTGGAAATTCGGGAATGAGACCAGATAACTGAATTTTCGATCAGAGCTTTTTCCTCGACATGAACTCCCGGGCCGAGCACCGATCTTATGATCCGGGCGTTCGGCTTTACGATACTTCCTTCGCCGATGATTGAGCATTCATCTACGACAGCGGCTGTTGCAACGTCAGCGTTTGCTTTTACGCTATTCTCAAATCCCTTGACTTTGCCGTCCAAAAAATCAAGATGTGCCTTCAAATAACTTTCCGGATTACCCAAATCGCGCCAGTAATTTCTGTTCAAAATAAAACCGTTAAATCGCATACTCTGCTTTAGAATTTCCGGGAAAATATCATATTCGAAGGACGAATTCTCGTTTTTTGGAATTAAATCCAGTATATCCGGTTCCAGAACGTAAATTCCGGCATTGATCGTTTTTACGCTCTGACCGGCAAGGTCGTCAGGTTTGGGTTTTTCGAGAAACCGCAGCACTTTTCCATTTTTTTTCGTCTCGACAAGACCATATGCTGAAGGGTCTTCAACAGGCGCCAATACGATAGTCGCTTCGGACCGTTTCTCATTATGAAAGGTCATAATTTCGGAGATATCTACATTCGTCAGAATATCGCCATTTAAAACGATAGTCGTTTCTCTAATTGCGTCCGTTGCAAATTTGTATGCTCCGCTCGTGCCCAAAGGATTCGGCTCCGTTACAAAGCGCAGATTGATGCCGTAATCAGACCCGTCACCCAATAAATCCTCGATTTTATCGGGCTGGTAACTGAGCGATAAAACAATATCCTTTATACCGGCACGGGCGAGTATTTCGATCTGATATAGCAGGAATGGACGATTTAATAGCGGAACGATAGGCTTTGGCGTATATACGGTCAGCGGACGAAGCCGAGTACCCTTTCCACCTGCCAAAATAAGTGCTCGCATATATTTTCTGAATTAAAAGACAACAACAAATTCAAAAAAGCCGTGTTAAACATTCACTTACACTAACAAAACCTGTTGACTTCTTTTTAAATTTTGTGTTAGCTTAATATTTGCAGGTTGCAATAATTTTACCTGTATTCTGCAACTCATAAAACTATCCGTCAGTTCCTTCTTGATTTGACTGCTGAGTATTGAGGCAATAGATTCACGATGAATTTCGACAAAAGTACGGCAATGCGGAGCGCCGAGCGCTGCTTGGCACAGGGAAACATCAGTTCTGCGATCGGCGAATATAAAAAGGTTATCGAGAACGATCCCAAGGATTTTGGGACTATGAATATCCTCGGTGACATGTATACGAAAAATTCGCAGATCAAGGCTGCGGTTACCTGTTTTACGTCTGTTGCCGAACATTATAATAAGCAGGGGTTCGCACAGAAAGCAATTGCAATTTATAACAAAATCTCCAAGCTACAGCCTGACTCGGTCGAAGTTTCGGCAAAACTTGCAGAGCTTTATAAAGCCAAGGGCTCGGCGAAGGATGCGCGATCACATTACAAAATTGTAGCCGAAAATTACCAAAGTAACGGACGAAAAATCGAAGCCCTTGCGATCTGGAAAGAAATCGCGCTGCTGGACCCGCAAAACACGGAGGTTTACTTGACGCTTGCAGAGTCATACAAGCGTGAAAATCAATGGGAAGAAGCGGTGGATGCTTTTGCTGAGGCCGGTCTAAGACTGGCGAACCGGGGCGATCACGATGGAGCAGTTGCTTCCTTTTCAAAAGCACTTGAGCTAAAAGAAGATGACCAAAAAGCCCTTTCCGGTTTGGTAAAATCCAAAACGGAGCAGGGACGCGCCGTTGAAGCGGCGGAAAAGCTTAACGAAATTCTCGTCAGGTTTCCTCATAGCCGCGAGATACGCGCGTTATTGATAGATTGCCATATCGGCTCGAATGATTATATAAATGCCGAAAAGTCAGTTATCAAGCTGGTTGAAATTGAGCCCGCAAGCTATCCGAAATTTCTGGAACTCGCGCAGATTTATTTAACAAACGGCGAGCTCGGTTCGTGTACCAGAGTTCTTTCCATGTCCTCGGAGCATATGCTTGCAGGAGGTCAAGCCGACGAGTTTCACGGGCTTCTGAATGAAATATTGTCGAGAGACCCTGAACATCTTGATGCTTTGCGTCTTTTGTCTCGATACTGCTCATGGCAGCGTGACGAAGAAGCGTTTCGCAAGTCATTGGTACGACTTGCAGGCGTAGCAAAGGACGTAAATTCGCTTGACGACGAGCGATATGCTCTGCTGCAGTTAACGATGATCACTCCGCATGACATCATTTCGCGGGATCGCCTAAAGGAAATCAATGAACTTCATGGATTTGATCAAAGTGATGTCGAAGAGAGTTTATTCGACAAACGGTTTCTCAAAAACTGCTCCTCCAATACTTTGCAGTTCGGAGAGCTGGCGATTGTTCCCGCCGTGTTTACAAATGGAACAGAATCTGAAAGAGGATTGGAATTCACTGAACCTAAGTCTATCGATTTTGCAGCCGTCGGAGAGATAGTTGAAGAAGAAGATTCGGAATTGCTTCTCGGCCCAGCGGATGAGCAAAGGCTGCAAAAAGAAATTGATACTATAAAATTTTATATCGAAAGCGGTTATGAGGAACTGGCCGAGAAAGCAGTTAATGAACTGCGCGGCGAATTCGGAAACCTTTCGGAGTTGAAAGCGTTGGCCGCACTTCTGACCACTGTTTCCACTACCCCGGCAGAACTGGATTCCGGCATTTTGCCTCCGAAAAAGCAGAAGTTAAACGGGGCCAGGCAATTCGATCTCGATGATTTTCGAAGCGAGCTGGGTTTGGAGGATGTTGCGCTCATCGACGATTCGGCGTATGACACACATTATCAAACAGCGGTCGCATACCAGGAAATGGGATTGCTTGAAGACGCGATAAAAGAATTTCAGGAAGCCATATCGCTAGTTGCTCCAAATGACGGAACACGCAGATTTTTCTCCTGTGCCAATCTTTTGGGGCACTGCTTCATGCAGAAAGGCATGCCGAGCCTTGCACTCACATGGTTTCAACGCACTTTGGAAACAGCCGATCTCAACGACGACGAGAAACAAGGCCTTTGGTACGAGCTGGCCGGAGCCTACGAAGCAGATGGCGACACGGAAAACGCCGGCAGATATTTCGAGCAGGTTTATGCCGAAAACGTTAATTTCCGGGATGTGAGCGAACGCGTAAAAAGCAATTCAGTAAATCATTAAACGCTCTTTATTTTCGTTTGTT
This sequence comes from Blastocatellia bacterium, assembly GCA_013695195.1. GTDB lineage: Bacteria > Acidobacteriota > Blastocatellia > Pyrinomonadales > Pyrinomonadaceae > OLB17. The sequence goes on from JACDAY010000389.1 coordinate 11,745, forward strand.
TATATAAACTGATTAGAGTTATAATTTGGCGGTATGGTTGAAAAACTAACCGTCATTTTTTTCATTGTCCTGTGCCTGCTGCTCGGATTTTATCTGATACTTTCGCCGTGGGATACTTTATTCGGAAGTTGGGGCGAGAATTATTTATTGGTTTTCATTTCCGACCGCGCGGGTTTTCCGATTTTGCATAAGACGGTCGCCTCGAACTGGTTTCGGGGAGCTGTTACCGGCCTCGGCGTTTTGAACCTGTTTATAGCATTTTGGGAGGCGGCACATTTTAAGCAAAGCGTTGCGCTCCTGCAGTCACACGACGGCAAGGCCCGAAAAAATGAGAGACCTGTTTGAAAAGCCGTTGTTATATCTGATCACCAAAGGCGAAGCAGATCGATCAAATTACGTAGTAAAGAAAAAGGAAATTCTCGAATTAATAAAGGCCGCGGTAGATGCGAAGATTTCGCTTATTCAAATTCGCGAGAAAAAACTTACGGCTAAATTGCTTTTCGAGTTAGCGTCGGAGGCAGGATCGATAACCGCCGGCTTCCCTACAAAACTCCTGGTTAACAGCCGGGCAGATGTAGCGCTTGCAGCAAAAGCCGACGGCGTTCATCTGCCTGCCGATTCGTTATCGGCACATGTCATTCGGCGGGCCTTTCCCCGTAGTTTTTTGATCGGAGTTTCGACTCATTCTTTTGAAGAAGCAAAAACAGCCGCTCACGTGGGAGCTGATTTCGTCACTTTTGGTCCCGTCTTTGCTACACCCAATAAAAGAATTACTAAGGGCTTAGAGGAGCTCGGGCGGGTTTGTACTTTGCTTGAGCCCTTCCCTGTATTAGCGTTAGGCGGCATAGACGCGGCAAATTATCAATCGGTGCTTAAAAAAGGAGCTCAAGGTTTTGCAGCGATCCGGTATTTGAATGACAAGGAAAACCTGCGTAGTTTATCTCCAGAATAGACGACATGATGAAACCCAAGATTTGTTTGACAATCGCCGGGCTTGATCCATCCGGCGGTGCGGGAATTATTGCCGATATCAAAACCTTCTCCGCATTCGGGTGTTTTGCAACCGCGGCAGTCTCTTCAATAACATTTCAGAACACAACAGGAGTTTTTGGCGCAGTGCACCAGACGGCGGAAACTATTCGCGGCCAGGTCGAGCCGGTTTTGCAGGATTTCGAAATCGCGGCCGTCAAAACCGGAATGCTGCCGACAAGGGAAGTCATCGGAGAAACCGCCCGGCTGATCAGTGAAAATAACCTGAAAAATGTTGTTGTCGATCCCGTAGTGCGCTCGACTTCAGGTTTTGATCTGATCGATGACACCGCCCTTAGTAACCTGATCGAAAAGCTTTTTCCATTATCTGATGTCATAACACCAAATATTCCGGAGGCCGAACGAATATCGGGTTTAGCGATCCACAACACAGACGATATTGAAAAAGCCGCTGAAATAATGCAGTCGATGGGAGCCGCGAATGTTCTGATAAAGGGCGGACATATTTTGAATGCGGATCGCGGATTGCGGTATGTGGATACAACCCCGGGCGGAAATGCGACTGTTAAGGAGAAAGTCGCTTCAAAACAAAAAGCCATAGATTATCTTTTTCTCGGAAACGAAGTTCACATTTTCGAAAGTGAATACATTGAAACAAATGCAACACACGGAACGGGCTGCACTCTTGCCTCGGCAATTGCTGCGAACCTTGCCTTGGGAAAGAATCTGACTGACGCCGTGGGAATTTCAAAGAAATTTGTTGCGGAAGCCATCAGAACCGCTCCCAACCTCGGCCACGGACATTCGCCGATAAATATCCAAATTATTTTGCGACAGGGAAAAAGACTGGCGACTGGTAAGTAACGCCGAACGTAACGCCGGTTCGAGGGCTGAACCGCGTCAAGCCGAAAATCGCTGCCGTATCAAACCTAAGGCCTGACGCCCTAACTTGTGTTCCGATGCGAAATTGCCCCACGCTTTCGGTTCCGATAGGTGTAATTCCGCTTCGGGTACTGACTCGGCCGTTGACTTCACTTGCAATATTTATTCTATCGTTAACACGAAAAATACCTGCCAAACCGTAAAGCAGCACATCGTTTTGAGTGAAATTGGCTAGCGGCGCGTTCATTATGCCTAAACCAAGGTTTCCGTAAATATTGGCAAGCGGAGATTTGCCCGCGCGTTTTCCGAACCGCTTTTGAACAAGCAGTTTGCTGAAAATATTTATCTGGTTCGTTCCGATGCCTTTTGCCTGATCGGTATTAGGCATTTGAAAGCCGAATTTCATGCCGACAGAAGGTATTAATTTTGTTTCATTAATTAGCTTTATCTTTGCCGAAATCGTAAAGTCGTCAAAATCGTTGGTCGAATTACCCGAAATGTTCAAGGGTATCGGCGAAGGCGTAATTTGCGAGTTTATGGCCAGAAAGTTTTGCAGTGTGCCCTCGATCTGAATCTCGACATTCGACGCGAATCCCTGTCGAATGCGAATGTCACCTACGCGTGTGAGATCGCCGGTCAAACCTGAAAGCGGAAATTTTACATTCTGCAAAAAATCGACTCCGGCACCGAGCTCAATTGAGCCCGGCGGTGTAATATCGACGTCGTCGGTTATCAGCGGACGCTGCTGTGCCGACAGCCCCGCGACAAGGCATAAAATGAAGCTTAAGCAAAGAAATGTGCGGCTCACAGCAATTATCTTCACATTTATCACACTGATTGTAAATGTCCGGTTCGTTTGAAATATATGGCGCGTGTGCATAACGGATTGCTGTATTAGCCGGTGGAAATTATAATGCCTATCTTTGGACATTGACTAAAAAAATTGACACAATAATCGAGGAACTTCACAGACGCCTTGCGCATTATTCAAAACCGATAATGGAACTGGTAAATAATCAAAAAGATTTGGTTGAGCCCAACATTCTGCGGCTGGTCGCCGAACAAAAGGACGACCAAAGATATCGGGAGATTGAGAAACAATTTGTGAATTTCATGTTTTTTCGCGTCAACCCTGATTGGCGCAAGTTGGATCCGGAAACTAAGAGCATTTTTAAAAGTGAATTTCGCAGCATTTTCGATAGCTTTAAAGAACATTTTTTACTTTTCAGCTATTCGCTTGTCGGTTTTGATTCGAAGGCTGATCTTATGTTCTGGCGAATCGGCAATTCACTGGATCTGATTCAGGACATGACTGCAAAGCTTTACCGGACAAGCCTTGGGAGTTATCTTCAGACGGCGGACAATTACCTGTCCGTTACAAAAAAAATGATGTTCGTATCCGAGGGTGCAAGTCCAAACGGGCAGGACCGTTTTCGCGTTACAGCTGGCAGCGGCAAATATCATTTCGTCTATCCGTGCGCGAAGCACGCCGATTGGTTCGAAAAAACGGGCGACGAGCGTGATGCTTTGATCGAAGAAAACTATATGGTCGGGAAAAAATTTCAGAATATTAAGATTCACCTGACCCACGCGTTCGGATTCAGCGAACAGGAATACTTAATATCGTTTGAAACCGACGAGCCGAAGGATTTTCTCGCCTTGGCAGAAGAGCTGCGGCAAACACCGGCCAGCAAATTTACTTTGCGCGGCATGCCGGTTTACACATGCAGACAGCGCAGCCTTGCCGAATGCCTGGATGCACTAGGTTAGGATTATTTCAGATTTCATATTTCAAATTTGGAATCTGGAATTGGAATCTTGAATTCGTGATTATTGCCCGGAAATTTTTGCTTAGCGGCATTGTACAAGGTGTCGGCTTCAGGTTTTTTACACAGCGTGTCGCGGCTCGGTATCAGATTCGCGGTTACGTCAGGAACCTGGATGACGGCCGCGTTGAAGCGCTCGCTCAGGGAATTGAAAAGTCGGTCGAAGCATTTAAGCACGATCTGACTGCCGGTTCGAGATTTTCCAAAGTTGAGGATGTCGAGGAAATAGTTTTAGAGCCGAACAGCGGATATTCTTCGTTCAGAATAGAAAGGTAGGGAAATTTGCGATTTGCGATTGCCAATTTGTGATTTTACGGAAATAATTTTGCGAGTTTATATTTTTATCGAGGCACAATTTGGGCAAAAACGAGATCGCAAATCTAAAATCGAAAATAATCAATGGAGCATTTAAGAAAACTAGTTCGCGAGGTGCCGGATTTTCCAAAACCGGGCATTAACTTTTACGACATCACGACGCTTTTAAAAGATCCTGTCGGGCTTAAACAGACGATCGACGCTCTATTTGAACAGTGCGGCGACGAGAAAATCGACACGGTAATCGGAGTTGAGTCACGAGGTTTTATTTTCGCAACGCCGCTTGCGTATAAGCTCGGGGCTGGATTTGTACCTGTTCGCAAGCCTAAAAAGCTGCCGGCGGAAAAAGTTTCAGTGTCGTACGATCTCGAGTACGGGCAGGATACATTGGAGATGCACAAGGACGCGGTCGGCGAAGGCCACAGGGTTTTAATAGTGGATGATCTTCTCGCTACGGGTGGAACGGCAAAAGCAGTGGTCGATCTCGTAGAAGGTTTAGGCGGAATAGTCGTTGGTTTGCTTTTTGTCGTCGAACTCGATGTTTTAAATGGCCGCCAGAAATTTAACGGTTATAATGTGAAATCGCTGATCAATTACGACTCTTGACATATACGATTTTAGATTGGCATTAAAGATTCTCGTATCGACACATATTCTTTTGAATCGCAAATCTAAAATCGCAAATCGAAAAAATAGTCCCGCTCCCGTAGCTCAGTAGGATAGAGCGTTCGCCTCCTAAGTGAAAGGCCGCTGGTTCGAATCCAGCCGGGAGCATTCAGAAATACGCCGCAGTACCAGTTAAACGATTTGTGAACGTCAATTTAAGAATAAAAAAGCGGGAAACCAATCAAAATATATGGCCACGCTTCTATTTTCTAAACTGAATCTATCTCAAGTTCGGTGTTTTCAGTCTCTGATTGAAATATTTC
>JACDAY010000010.1 GCA_013695195.1 Blastocatellia bacterium
TGATAAAGTACCGGTGTCGGCACCATTCCGATCAGCACTACATCGCACCCCGCTTCATTTAATCCTTTCCTCAATATTTCGGTGAATTGGGGCGAGCTTTTACGGGCGTCAAAGCCGACAGCGATTCGTTTTGCGCCATTTCTAAAAAAAAATGTACCAATGGCCCGTGCCAGCAATTCAACTGTTTCATCGGTCAATTGCTCCCCGACGATTCCGCGAATGTCATATTCTCTGAAAATGTTTTCATTCATAAATACTTTTGTGAATTTTTCATGCATATGCCCCAACGCATCAATTTTGCTATACTTGTCAGTTGCCTTTAGGCAACAGCCGCCCAAATAACGGCATCGAAAATGTGCGTCTGAACTACAATAATCAATAATAATATTATATGAAAAGGTTTGTTAGATTTATTTATGGGTCATTTATTCTTACAGTGTGTCTTTTCGCGTCGGATATAACAGCACAAACACCTTCAGCTACACCGCCGATGTCTGACAATGCAGGCCAGGTCAAGACCTTTGAAGTCCGCCTTCCGGTAACAGTTACACAAAAGAAATCGCTTGTGCCGGGGTTATCACGCAGCGACTTTGTTGTATTTGAAGACGGCGTGCAACAGGAAGTTACTTTTTTTACCGACGAAAAAACAAATCCCCCGGTTTTCGTCGGTGTTTTGATGGACACGTCGCCGTCGGCAGCCGGAAAGCTGGGGTTTTCGAAAGAGGCAGCAAAGAATTTCATTTATACGGTTACACGTTTACGCAAGGATAAAGCCGCTTTTATGACTTTCGACAACGAGATTGTCCTGCGGCAGGATTTCACCGACAAACTCGATCTGCTGGACAGCGCGGTCGATAAAATCAAAAAGTCCGGTTCCCAGACTGCGCTCTATGACTCGATCTGGCAGTTCACGGATGAAAAGCTCCGAAACGTTCCGGGAAGACGCGTAATCGTAGTGATATCCGATGGCGACGACACTTTTAGCCGTGCGGAACTGAAAGATGCGATTGACATCGCGCAGCGTACCGAAACGACGATCTTCGGCATTTCTACAAAAGCAGGCTTTTTGGGAACCGTGCCCGGCGTCGAGGCCGGAACGGTAAAAGACAAAGGCGATAAATTTCTGACTCAGCTATGCGAACAAACCGGCGGCGAGGCATTTTTCACCGGTGATATGCTGGAGCTCGAGCGTGCATTCAAAAAGATCTCTCAGGAACTGCGTTCTCAATACATAATAACTTACCGCCCGGCCAATCAGAACTACGATGGCAGAGATAGAAAGATTGAGGTTCGCTTTACCAATAAAGACAAAGGGGACAAATACAGGATTCGTACAAAATCGAGCTATCGGGCAGTTAAAGACAGCTTGAAGTAGACGTTTTGAGTTCCCGCTTTCAGCGTGGTTTGGGTTAGACAAGCTGAAGCTTGAATTCAGAATTGGAGAAGTAAAATGGTTAACAACAGAAATTTAAGTGTCTTCATAATTCTTTTCTTACTGTTCGGAATTTCGTTTCTTAGAGCCGAATTCATAAATGCGCAGCAAACGCCAGTCGATCCTGTTACGAAAACCGCTTCTCCTACCCCGACTCCGCCGATCAGTGAGGAAGACGGTATCATTAATGTCGATACCGAAGCTGTTAACGTTTTATTTACTGCTCAGGATAAGAGCCGCCGTCTTTTGCTGGGCCTCAAACAGACGGATGTGCGTATCCTGGAAAACGGGCAGCCGCAGGAAATCTCGTCGTTTACCCGTCAGATCGACCTTCCGTTAAGCCTTGCAATTGTGATCGACACGAGCATTTCGCAGGAAAGGACCTTGCCGGAAGAAAAAGCGGCTGCGATATCGTTTGTCGAATCGGTAGTCAGGCCCGCAAAAGATGAAGTTTCCGTTATTTCATTTACCGGAGAATCGACGCTTGAACAAGGAATGACGAATAATACGACACGGATTCGGCACGCCATAAACCGTGTCCGGTTCGTTCCGCCGTCGGGTTACATCGGCGGAGGTATATCTGCCGGAACGCCTCCCATCTCCGGTGATAATCAGGCTGTTGTCGGATCTACCGCGATTTGGGACGCGATTTGGATAACCTCCGCCGAAGTATTAGGGCTTGCTCCGGAAAAAACCCGCCGGGCTATTATTTTGCTTTCGGACGGCTTTAATACTTATGGCAGTAAAAAACTGGACGATGCGGTCCAAGCCGCACTAAAAGCCGAGGCCGTAATTTATTCAATCGGAGTCGGAGACGAGTTTTATGGCGGCGTTGACAGGGGCGTGCTGAATAAAATTTCCGAAAGGACCGGCGGAAGGGCATATTTTCCCAAAGACGAAGGCGAGTTGCGCGAGGCTTTTAAGCAGATCCAGGATGAGCTGCGCTCGCAATATCTGCTTGCATATGAGCCTGCCAATCAGACTCTGGACGGCTCCTATCGAAAAATCGAAATTCAAATTGTAAATCCGGAATTGCAAAAGCAAAAGGTCAAGCTTACACACCGTCAGGGCTATTTTTCTAAAACGGCGGCTAAGAAATAATCATATTTCACCTCGCTGTTTTGATAAAAGGCTCGTTTTTTTTCGGGTCTTTTTCATTTGGGGCAGGAGGACGTTTTCGAGCTCCCATGAAGGATCGGCAAAGTGATCGTTTGCTTTGATCAATAGCCAGTTCTTTTCATCATTTGCAATTCTGACAAGTGCATATTCGCCGCGAAGCTTGAGGCCGAAAAAGGTGATAATCAACTTTCCTTTTTCCATTTGCCGCTCAGGGTCAGTGGCCGTTTCGTATTTGCCGTTGTCCCAAATGCGAACCTCGCCGGCACCGTATTTCCCTTCTTCGATCGTGCCTTCAAAATCCCCGTAAACGATGGAATGATCGCCAACGGCGACGGCCAGCCGCTTGACTTTCGGATCACGGGACGGCCCTTTCGGAACCGCCCACGATTTGTATACGCCGCCCATTTCAAGCCGCATATCCCAGTGCAACCGCGTCGCATGGTGCTCGTGAATCACAAAACGCTTACGCATTTTTAGATTTTACCACTTCTGAATCTGTTTAGTTGGCCGGGATAATGGCGCGCGACAAAATCCTAACACTCGCCGGTAACCGATAACAGTTGAACGCCGTTCGTCGGAAAATCTCACCATATTCTGCGCTAGTAATCCAGTATCTCTACTTTCTCGGCCTTACCGTCTTTAATGCGGACGAGCCAGATGACTGTATATTCGGAATCTTCGAGGTTTTTGAAAAGCTGTTTTTTCAATATGAGATTGGCTAAATCGGGGATCGTATTCGAATGTCCGGCAATGACAAACCGCTTCGTTCGGCTCTGCATTATCTCATCAAGCAGCTTCTGCGGATTCCTTGCGTCGTAGATACGCACTTGTTTTTTCCGCCTGCTGGCGAGCGGCGTTACCGAGTCCCGCGTCCGTTTAAAATCTGTCGAGTAAAAAGCACCCGGCCGATATTTC
>JACDAY010000012.1 GCA_013695195.1 Blastocatellia bacterium
TTGGCCTTTCTGGAATCGACGGAGGAGTCATTAAAGCAGTACGGCGTCCGCCAAAAGAGGTTTTGGACAAGAAAACGGGTGAAACTTCGACCGTTGATTTCGGCAATGTCGGCGACATCGTCGAGATCGATTCGAAGCTTATTCATTTGCTGCTCGAAAATGACTATTTACCCGTGATTTCGTCGCTCGGAGCCGATGACGCTGGGAAAATTTATAATATTAATGCCGATACGATCGCCGCTGAGATCGCTGTCAGCCTGAAGGCTGAAAAGTTGATCTTACTCTCAGATGTGAACGGCATCTATCTCGATCCGAATGACGAGAAGACCAAGATTACCAGATTGACGATTAAAGACGCCGAACATTTGATCGCAGCCGGCACAGCTACCGGCGGTATGATCCCTAAGATCGAAAGTCTAATTTCCCTTCTGAATCGCGGCGTTGCATCGGCTCATGTGATAAGCGGATCCAGCCGAAATGCATTGCTTTCGGAAGTTTTTACTAACGAGGGAACCGGAACAATGCTCACTAAGGCCTAATGATATTTGATTATGTTTTAGAAAAAACGCGCTGATTCTTGTCTACTCACAATTCCCCTGCCGCATAAAGCCGTCAAAATTTAGAACCACTTACTTGACAGTTTTTTGAGTTTTTGTCATTCTTTAAGTTCGCTTTTCTTTGGGATATTGCGGAAAAGACAGTCTCTTAGCTCAGTTGGTAGAGCATTACCTTGACAAGGTAGGGGTCAGCAGTTCGAGTCTGCTAGAGACTACCATTTTTAATAGTTGAGAGTGACGAGTTTTCGAGTTCCATGGGCTCAAAATTTTTCTCATATTTCGATACGATGCTTACGAAGAACTTTGCGGTTTTTATAACTACTACGACACGCTTCTAATATGCGTGAATATCGCGTTTCAATGGGAATGCAAGGCAAAGTCGCTCTTATCGAATCAAATCTAGTTTAGTAGTAGGAAGATAGTTGTTAATCGTTGATTAAGTTTGAGCGGCAGAAATGCAGAAGCCTGCGCGTAAGCAAGGGTGAATTGCTCAATGTTGAATTCCCGCCCTTACTTAGGTGCGGGCTTCCGCATCTGACGATTAACGAGTCTATGAGTGAATTAAACGTAAAATACGGCGAGGATCATCGGAAGATTCCGGCACCTGCGACGGTTGCGGATGCTCTTAAAGCATTTGACCGCAACGTACTGAAAAACTCTCTCGCTGCGAAGATTAATGGGGAAGAAGTCGATCTAAATAAACAGCTCGCAGGGAACGGCGAGGTCCTTTCGATCGAGCCTATACTTGTCGATACACGCGATGGGCTTGAGGTTTTGCGTCATTCGACGGCGCATCTGCTAGCGGCCGCAGTGGTCGATTTGTTTCCCGGGACCAAGTTGGGAATCGGCCCGGCGCTGATGGACGATCCGCGTTACGGTTATTTTTACGATGTGATCGCACCGCGTACTTTGACCGAAGCTGATCTGCCGGTTATCGAAAAGAAAATGCGTGCGATGGCGAAACAAAATCTGCCCTATCGTCGTGAAGACATCGAAAAGGCAAAAATTATCGACATTTTTATCAAACGCGATGAACCGTTAAAGCGTGAATTGATCGAAGAGAAGGTGGTAGAGAAAGCGAGCGTTTATTACATCGACTCATCAGAATTTATCGATTTTTGTTTGGGGCCGCATGTTCCGCACACCGGAAAGCTCAAAGCATTTAAGCTTTTGGCAATCGCCGGTGCTTATTGGAAAGGCGATGCGGATAACCAGCAAATGCAGCGTATTTATGGGACGGCATTTGCAACGCAGGAAGAACTCGATGCGTGGCTAAAGCAACGTGAGGAAGCCGAAAAGCGCGATCATCGGCGGTTAGGAAAAGAACTCGATCTGTTTTCGATTTCGGATGACTATGGCCAGGGCTTGATTTTGTGGCATCCGAAAGGCGGAATCATCCGCATGGAAATGGAACGGCTTTTGCGCGAAGAGCTCGAGCAACGCGGTTACAGCTTTGTTTTCACGCCGCATATCGCCAAACGCGGGCTTTGGAAGATCAGCGGCCACGAAGAGAATTACACCGACGGCATGTTCGCTCCTACGAGCATCGAGGACGAAGAATACCGCCTCAAGCCGATGAACTGTCCTTTTCACATAGGCATTTACAAGGCTTCGCCCAAATCCTATCGCGATCTGCCGCAGCGTTATTCGGAAATGGGAACGGTTTATCGAGCCGAGCTTTCAGGAACGCTGCACGGTCTGATGCGTGCTCGCGGTTTTACGGTTGACGACGCTCATTTATTCGTCCGACCGGATCAGGTAAGCGTGGAAGTCGCGGACTGTTTGGATTTTGCGATCAAGGTTTTCGATACGTACGGTTTCAACAAGGTAAAATTCGAGCTTTCGGTCCGCGGCGAGGCTGAAAATAAAGGCTATCTCGGCGCCGATGAAGATTGGGCAATCGCGGAAGCTTCGCTTGCAAATGCTTTGAAGGAACGAAATATTTTATACGAACGCATCGAAGGTGAAGCAGCATTTTATGGCCCGAAGATCGACATTAAGATCGAGGATGCAATCGGACGCGTGTGGCAGCTCGGAACTATTCAACTGGACTTCAATTTGCCTGAACGTTTCGAACTGGAATATACGGGAGATGATAATTGGAAGCATCGCCCATTTATGATCCATCGCGCATTATTCGGCTCGATCGAGAGATTCTTCGGCGTGTTGATCGAGCATTATGCTGGTGCGTTTCCTCTATGGCTGGCGCCCGTGCAGGTTATAGTGCTGCCAATTACGGATCGTATTAACGAATACTCAGCTAAGATTGCCACAGAATTAAAGGACGCGGGCTTTCGCGTTGAATCGAATACGAAAAGTGATAAAATCGGTGCGAAAATACGGGATGCTCAGATGCAGAAGATCCCATATATGTTGGTATTGGGTGACAAGGAACTAGACGAGCAAAAAATCGCTGTTCGGGAAAGGAAGCAGGGAGACATCGGGGTGATGTCTCTATCGGAATTTAAAGAGATGATCACGCAGCAGAAATTGCTGCGAAGTCTCTGAAGGGCAAATAACAAAAGGAGGTTAGTATCGCAAGAAGATTTGGTGGAAATAGAAATCGCCCGCGTTTTCGCGAGCCGCTTCATCGGACGAATGAAAGAATCAGGGTTCCGTCGGTGCGAGTTGTAACGGAAGATGGCGAGGCGTTTGGAGTGATGGACACGCGCGACGCAATCGCAAAAGCACGCGAAATGGGCCTTGATCTGGTTGAAATTGCTCCGACCGCCAAGCCGCCTGTTTGCAAGCTCATTGATTACGGAAAGTTTCTGTACGAGCAAAAGAAAAAGGCGCACGAGGCAAAGAAAAAGCAAGTTACGGTCCAAGTCAAAGAGATCAAATTTCGCCCCGGCACGGACGACCACGATTACGATTACCGCATGGAAAATGCCCGTAAATGGCTAACCGACGGCGACAAAGTGAGAGCCGCGATCGCATTCCGCGGACGCGAAATGACGCACCGAGAGCTTGGAGCAAAGATACTTAAGAAGTTGACGGTCGATTTAGCCGACCTCGCCGATGTCGAGGTCTATCCTAAGATGGAAGGCTACCAGATGTTCACCATCTTTATTCCGAAGAAGGCCAAGATGGAGAAAAAGCCGGAGAAGAAAAAAGATTTGGGTGAAAGTGGGAAAGCCGCTGCGGATGTAAAGAACGAAACGACGGAAACTAAGAAAGAGGCTGCCGACAATAACGAGGCCGCTCCGGTAAAAGCTAAGGTGGAAAGTGCCGAACCGAAAAAAAAGACAGCTTTAAAAAATAAGCCTTCCGCGGAACCGGCCATTAAATCGGCGGAAGCTGTAAAAGAATCGTAGAGAATTAAAGGAGATAGATCAATGCCAAAATTAAAAACACATAAGGGCGCGGCAAAGCGTTTCCGCTCGACTGCTTCGGGCAAATTTAAACGCGGCCATTCTCACGCGCGTCATATTTTGACCAA
>JACDAY010000330.1 GCA_013695195.1 Blastocatellia bacterium
CCTTTCTGAACTCTCCTTTTCTGCCGCGAACTATCGGCGCAAGTACCATAACCCTTTCGCCTAAAGGAAGGTTCATAATGCCTGAAATGATTTGCTCAACGGATTGACGCGTGATCGGCAGCCCGCACTGGTGGCAGTGCGGCTGTCCGATTGACGAAAAAAGCAGACGCAGATAATCATAAATTTCGGTTACGGTTCCTACGGTCGACCTCGGGCTCCGCGAAACGGTTTTTTGCTCAATTGAGATCGCCGGCGAGAGGCCTTCGATTGAATCGACATCCGGCTTTTCGAGTTGATCCAGAAATTGCCGGGCATAGGCCGACAGCGATTCGACATAGCGCCGCTGGCCTTCGGCGTAGATCGTGTCAAAGGCTAGCGAAGATTTGCCGGAACCGGATAAACCAGTTATGACTGTGAACTTGTCGCGCGGTATCTCAACATTGATGTTCTTCAGATTGTGCTGCCGTGCGCCGCGAACAGAGATGGATTTAATACTCATTCGGATACTACAGATAAGAATCTTGTCTAATGCTGAAACAAGTATTTTACCAAAATATCACCGGCGGGCAAAGAGGTAGTGTAAATCAGTACTGGTACAGTTTGAATAATCACCTTTTACCAATTTTTTTTGTTCTGCCAAGGAAGAATTCAATTTCTTTGCATGTTTAATATCGCTTTCCTAACCTAACTTTTCATTAACAAACGTAAAAATGGCGGTTGCAATGCTGACAACGATAAAAGTGGCGACCGCTCGCCAAACGGCGTCCGACTCCGTAAACTGCCAGATCGCCAGTATGCATAAAACGGTACATGCGGCGAGCGAAACCGTAATTACAATGAATGAGATGATGCGAACCAGTTTCGGCTCGACGACGCCTTTTAGCTCCTTCTTTACCGTTAAATCTCTGTCTGGATTAGCGTTTGCCATTTGATTTCTAAGCTAACATTTAATTCTGTCATTTGGAATACGTCATCTTTAAATGCAACTGCATCGTTAATTTGCGGCACGATTTTTGCGCGTGGAAAGGAATTAACAATCTAGTGTCCGGTCTCCGTACAGGTCGACGAACAGGGGCAAGGGTGACAAATACGAGCAGAAAATTGATTTTTGGGATGATCGCGGTTCCCGCGTTTCTACTATTATTGCGCGCCCCAAAAGATAAATTCGATTTCGCGGGCAAAGTTGTTTTCATTACCGGCGGCTCAAGAGGCCTTGGACTAATACTGGCCCGAAAATTCGTGGATAAAGGTGCGAAGGTCGCAATTTGTGCCCGCGATGCCGTAGAGCTTTCCCGAGCGAGACTTGATCTGGAGGAACGCGGTGCGGAGGTTTTTGTAACTACCTGCGATGTAAGAAATCAAGCTGAAGTTAACCGTGTTGTTGAAGATATACGGGCTCATTTCGGCCGCATTGACGTATTGGTCAATAACGCTGGGATAATTCAGGTCGGGCCGCTTGAAACTCAAACCCAGGAAGATTTTGCGAACTCAATGGCCGTCCATTTTTGGGGGCCTTTCTTTTTAATGCAGGCGATTTTGCCGTATATGAGACGGCAGGGCGAAGGCAGAATTATAAATATTTCATCGATCGGCGGCAAAATTGCCGTCCCGCATCTTGCTCCTTACTGCGCCGGCAAGTTCGCTTTGGCTGGCCTTTCGTCGGCAATGCATTCTGAATTAGTGAATGAGAATATTATCGTTACTACCGTATATCCTGGCTTGATGCGTACAGGTAGCCACATTAACGCAACATTTAAGGGACAAAACGAAAAAGAATTCGCTCTGTTCAGCCTTAGCAATGCGACGCCGCTATCGTCTATCGATGCGGAACGCGCGGCGGATCAGATCATAAATGCTTCGTTCCGGGGCGATTCTGAGCTAGTCATCTCATTACAGGCGAAACTCGCTATAAAATTACAAGCGCTTTTTCCGAACACAACCTCGAATGTCCTTGCCTTTTTCAATCGGCTGCTGCCCGAGGATGGCGGAATCGGCAAGGGATATGCCACTGGACTGGAGAGTTCTTCATTTATATCTCCTTCAATCTTGACTGCTGCAATAGACCGGGCTTCTGTGAAAAACAACGAATTAAAACCTAACGAACAGATATTTTAGAGAGGAGGAATTCATGCATCATAACGAAACATACGATCGCAACCGGCAGCGCTTTGCCGGCGATTCATCGACCAATATCCACACTGCGGAGCGCGTGGCGTCCGCCGTATCGGGAGGCGCGCTTATCGCCTATGGAATCAAACGCTCCGATCTGACTGGCGCCTTGATTTCGCTTGCCGGAGCCGCTTTGGCGCTTCGGGGCACAACAGGCCATTCGCAAATTTATGATGCTCTTGGGATAAGAACCGCCTCCAGCCATGCAAATCCCGCATCTCCTTACAACAAAACCTGGCTGTCCGGGACGGTTCACGTTAATAAGGCGATTACGATAAATAAGTCCCCGGCTGAGCTTTATCAATTCTGGCGCAATTTTGAGAATTTGCCGCAGTTTATGAAGCATCTTGAATCGGTAACAGCTTCCGGCGAGCAAACATCGCATTGGATAGCGAAAGCTCCGCTCGGCTATACGGTTGAATGGGATGCGGAGATTACAAGCGACGTTTTAAATGAAAAAATCGGCTGGAAATCTGTTGAGGGATCCGACATTCCAAATTCCGGCGTCGTTGAATTTTTACCGACGAGCAACCGCGGGACGGAAATTAGAGTGAGTATGACTTACGAGTCGCCGGCCGGCAAGCTCGGTTCTCTCGTTGCCAAACTGTTTGGGGAAGAGCCTGCCCAGCAAGTCGGGGAAGATTTGCGCCGCTTCAAAAGGTTGATGGAAACCGGAATAATTATGAGCGTCGAAGGACAAACGTCCGGCCGCAAGGAATTTGCAAAGGCAAGAGCCGCTTCCGCCTAGGAAAACGCATCCGCCATTTTCGCTGCAAGTTCGGTAACCGGTCTGCTCAGAACTGAGCGTGAGACACACATCGGACTGCCGCAGGGAGAGCGGCGGCGTAACAAAAAAGGAGTTTATTAATGAAAGCAGTATGCTGGTATGGAAAACACGATGTGCAGGTGAAGGAAGTTCCCGATCCTCAAATTCTCAATTCACGCGACGCGATTATTAAGGTATCTTCAACCGCGATATGCGGCTCCGATCTGCATTTATACAACGGTTATATCCCGACGATGGAAGAGGGCGATATTCTCGGCCACGAGTTTATGGGCGAAGTCGTCGAGGTCGGCAGCGATATTACGAATTTGAAGATGGGCGACCGTGTTGTCGTTCCATTTACGATTGCCTGCGGAAATTGTTTTTTCTGCAAAAAAGACCTGTGGTCGGCATGTGACAATTCGAATCCGACGCCCGAGACCGCCGAAACATTGTACGGATATTCGGGCTCTGGCCTTTTCGGTTATTCGCATATGATGGGTGGGTTCGCAGGTGGGCAGGCAGAATATGTACGCGTTCCCTTTGCCGATGTCGGGCCTATGAAGATCCCCGATCATCTGGATGACGAGCAGGTTTTATTTTTAACCGATATTTTTCCTACCGGTTACATGGCGGCGGAAAATTGCAGTATCGAAGAAGGGGACACCGTTGCGGTATGGGGAGCAGGCCCTGTTGGGCAGTTTGCAGTTAAATCGGCATTTATGCTCGGCGCAGAAAAAGTTGTATTGATCGACCATTATAAAGAACGGCTCGACCTCGCGCAGGAGCAGAACGAAAATTTGCAAACAATAAATTTCGATGATACCGAAGTATATGACAAACTGCTCGATTTGACTGGGGGGCGAGGGCCTGACTCGTGCATCGACGCCGTTGGACTTGAGTCGCACGGCACCTCACCTGATTCGCTGATGGATTACGCGAAAGCCGCCGTGTTTCTCGCCACGGACAGGCCGCATGCGCTTCGCCAGGCGATCCATTGCTGCCGTAAAGGCGGAACGGTTTCGGTTCCCGGCGTTTACGGAGGATTTCTCGACAAATTTAATTTTGGCGCCGCTTTCGGTAAAGGCCTGACCTTTAAAATGGGTCAAACCAATATGCACAGTTATATGCCCAAGCTGCTTTCGGAAGTCGAAGAAGGCAATATTGACCCGAGCTTTGTCATATCGCACAGGCTCAAGCTGAGCGACGCACCGATGGCCTACGAGAACTTTAACGTCGAAAAAAACGACTGGAGGAAAATTGTTCTGACTCCGAACTAGTACGGCAAACTGTCTGCCCGTTTGGGTAGCACTGTTGTGCGATCGTGGGCGGAAAACATCAGCGGGCCGACTCAACAACTTTTGCGTTAAACCGCGAACGGTTGGCTGGCCGTTTCTTGTTATGCGTTTATTATACAAAGGAAATTATGAAAACCAAATTAATCACAACTCTAATGTTTGGATTTATTATTTCCTGCGTTACGGCACAATCACCCCCGAAACAGGACACAATCAACATAAAATCACCTCCGCAGTCAGCTGAGGAGCCGCAGACCCGCGTTCCCGGTGTGCTCGGTTTCGAAAGCAACGAATTAAGCAATGCGATTACTGTGCCTAAAACCATAGAGGCAAATAAGAGTTTTCAGGCAACGGTAACGACATCCGGCAACGGCTGCGCCAATGCGGGCGATACGGGTGTTATTTTGTCGGATAACAGCGCGGATGTATTTGTTTACGATTTTACGACCGCAATCCGTCCGGGCGTTGTCTGTACCATGATTCTAAAACAATTTTCGCACACGGCAACTTTGAGCTTTTCAAAAAGAGGCGAAGCTGTCATCCGTGTCTGGGGCCGACGGCAGGGTGGAGCGTCGCCTTTGGGAGAGCCTGTCATCGTCGAAAAGCGTCTAATGGTTAAATGAGTTAATTATTTTAGGAGAGAAAAATTATGAATGATATGAAGCCGCAAAGCCAGGAACCTGACAACCCCGTTAGAGATCCTCAAGTGCCGCCGAATCCCGGTCCGGCGATTCCCGAACCGCTGCCGAATGAGCCCGACCCTTATCCTGTTACCGACCCGGTTTCCGAGCCAAATCCTAATCCTGCGCCATTCCCAACGCCGCCGGAGCCGATTCCGCAATATCCGCCGGATGTGGTTTTTTAAAACGAAGGCCAGGCTGTATGTAATCGGTGGGTCGTTTTACAAGATTTTCATTACTGCAATGAGCGAGGCAACGGAAATTATAAGCCATAGAATAATGCCCTGAATTAGTGGCCTAAGTCCGACATTTTTCAACATTTCGCGTGAAAGACTGGCGCCGATCAGAAAAAGCGTGACGGCCATTCCTGCTTTTGCCAGATTTACCAACGAATCGTAAATGCTCGGAAATATCCATGCCGGCGCGTAGGTACGAATCATAGACGCGAGCAAAAACAAGAATATAAACCATGGTATCGCGATTTTCGTTTTTTTTATCGAATCACTTCGTCGATAAAGCATCAGAAAAAACAGTGCGACCGGAGCTATCCACAGCGCCCGCGCGAGTTTTACCGTCGTCGCAACCGCTAAAGCTTCTGGCCCGTATGCCGCCGAAGCACCGACCACCGAGCTCGTGTCGTGAATTGCAATCGCCGACCATATTCCGAATTGGTTCTGTGTCAAATTGAGGAAATGTCCGATGATCGGGAATAAAAACAATGCAATCGAATTGAGAATAAATACCGTTCCAAGAGAAACGGAGATCTCTTCGCTGTCGGCATTTATAGCCGGCGCAACAGCCGCTATCGCGCTGCCGCCGCAAATAGCAGTTCCCGCCGAGATCAGACTCGATGTTTTCTCGTTTACTCTCAGCAGTTTGCCGACAGCAAAACCGAGCAGCAGCGTGCCGAAAATAGTTGCAATCGTAAACAACACGCCGTCTTTTCCAGCCTCATAAATAATTGTCAGATTCATTCCGAACCCAAGCAGCACGACAGAGAACTGCAGCAGATATTTTGTTATTTTGTTTGTTTGAACAGGATACGGGTTGCCAAATGTAAGCGCCGTGATCAATCCAATTGCAAGCGCGATCGGCGGCGACACAAAAGGCGTGATGCATATAAGTAGAATAAAGGCGGGCTTTGGCAAGGACATATGGAGGTTGGCAGCGGTAGTAGTCAGTAGGCAGTCAATTCTCTGCAAATGCCAACCGCTTACTGCGTACTGCTTATTGCTTACTTCGCTTTTCCCTGATTTGCAATTGCTTCCTGCGCTTTTCGGATGGCTTCGTTGTCGCCTAAATAATAGCTTTTGATAGGCTTTATATCATCGTCGAGTTCATAGATCAGTGGAATGCCGGTCGGGATATTGAGGTTTACGATCTCAGTATCTGAAATGCCGTCGAGATATTTTACGAGAGCTCTTAACGAGTTTCCGTGAGCCGCGACGATTATTCGTTTGCCGTCCTTTACCTTCGGGAGAATAGCCGTTTCAAAATATGGAATAACGCGGGCGACTGTATCTTTCAAGCATTCCGAACCGGGAAATTTCCCGGCCTCGATCTCACAGTATCGCGGGTCTTTACCTAAATGCCGCTCGTCGGTTTCCTCCATTATCGAGGGCGGTATGTCAAAGCTCCGCCGCCATATTTGGACCTGCTCTTCGCCGTATTGAGCTGCAGTTTCTGCTTTATTTAAACCCTGTAAAGCCCCGTAATGCCTTTCGTTCAAAAGCCAGGATTTTGTTTCAGGAATCCACATTAGATCCAGTTCATCGAGTATGATCCAAAGTGTGCGGATCGCCCGTTTTAGAACCGAAGTGTA
Organism: Blastocatellia bacterium; assembly: GCA_013695195.1. GTDB lineage: Bacteria > Acidobacteriota > Blastocatellia > Pyrinomonadales > Pyrinomonadaceae > OLB17. Next base: position 6,733 of record JACDAY010000330.1, read on the forward strand.
AGACTCGTCAAAGGTAAAGCCTTCCGCCTTCAAAAGTTTGCCTGCCGCCTGAGCTTCCTCGCGGCCTTTTTCGGAAAGATCGACATCTTTCCAGCCTGTAAAACGATTTTCCTTATTCCATTCGCTCTCGCCGTGGCGAATCAAAACTAATTTATGCATATAGATTAAGTTTCAGGTTTCAGGTTCAAAGTTTCAAGTCGTAGTCCACGCTTCTGCGTGTTTTTGTCAGAACCGCGAGCGGTAGCGACCGGATTCCGCGTATTAGGTAGATGTTATAGCTCACGTTTTGTCAGAACCACCTGTGAGCGGATGGCAACAATGGCATACTAAAGTTTGAGCTCAGAACTAAGAATCTTCTGCGCTTCGCCGATCAAATAAAGCGAACCCGTGACACAGATCAAAGTGTCATCGCCCGACATTTCGCGGGCGTTCCTGATAGCTTCCTCCAGCGATCGGGTGAGAAATAAGTTTTTCTTGTCGACGTCCAACGGAACAAAATCGAGCAGCTCCGCAGCATTCCATGCCCTAGAATTATCCACCGTTGTCAAAATAATCCTGTCGGCCTTTCGGAACAATAGCTTAGCCATTTTCGATACATCCTTGTCGCGCATCGCGCCAAAAATCACAATGATCGATTGTTTAACAAATTCGTCCAAATATTCGCGCAAAGCCTTAGCTCCGGCGATGTTGTGCGCTCCGTCAAAAAGAAAACTATCGTTGTATTCGAGGCGTCCGGGATGCTTTGCCGTTTCGAGTCCGCCAATGATATTTTCGGGAGTTATCGCGAAAGATTCCTGGAGCGTTTCAGCGAGCAGTATAGCAACTTTGGCGTTTTCGATCTGATGACGGCCTATGAGGCCGAGGCGGACCTTTTCATAAATAGCCTTATCCGTCTCAAATGTGATCGGCGACGCAGGCAGAACGGGGGCCGTTAAGGAGTTTCTTTTCTTCGCTTGCTCTACACACTCGCTACCGCTTGTGTTTCCGCCTGTTTGAGCCGCGCTGACGTGTTTTGCGAAACTCGGCGAAAGTCCGGCGTTAGAACAAACGGCAAGGATAACTTGCAAAGCCTCTTCTTTCTGTTCGGCAACGACAACTTTCGAACCGCTATGAATTGTTGCCGCCTTTTCATATGCTATTTCCGGGAGCGTTTCACCCAAATATTTCTGGTGATCGTAATCGATCGCAGTAATCGCAACTATTTCCGCATTCGCCGCCGTTGTCGCGTCGAATCGTCCGCCAAGTCCGGTTTCCAATATCGCAAGTTCTACGTTTTCTTCAGTGAAAACACTCATTGCTATTGCTGTAACCTGTTCAAAAAATGTCGGAATCGATTCAAGTATCCCTTTTGCAACTAAATTTTCAGCTATTTCCCTTATCTTCGTCGCATGTGCAGCAAAATCTTCTTCGCTGATTTCCCTGCCGCCGATCTTTATTCTTTCAGTAATCGAAATGAGATGAGGCGATGTAAAAAGCCCCGTTCTTATCCCTGCCGAAACGCAGATCGCATCCAGAAATGCGCAAACGGAGCCTTTGCCATTCGTCCCGGCAACCTGTACTTTTAAGTAGTTTTGATGCGGATTATCGAGAGCGGAGAGAAGCTTGCGGATATTCTCGAGGCCGAGCTTCATTGTCGAAACCTCGTTGCCAAGGGATAAAAGATATTGTTGAGATTCGTCAAACGTCATTACTACAGAAAATGGACAAAGCACCTCAACATTTCCATTATCAATTTTTCGTTATCTTCGCGTTCATCATAAAATCCAACACCCTCACAATCGTTTCTTTCATTTTTCGTCTATCGACGACCTGATCGACCATTCCGTGTTCAAGCAGAAATTCGCTCCTTTGGAATCCTTTCGGAAGTTTTTGGCGGATGGTTTGTTCGATAACGCGAGGGCCGGCAAAGCCGATCAACGCTTTTGGCTCGGCGAGGATTACATCGCCGAGCATTGCGAAACTCGCGGTTACGCCGCCGGTCGTCGGGTCGGTCAGCACGGAAATGAAAGGCAGTCGGGCTTCGTGTAGCATTGCGAGTGCGGCGGAGATTTTTGCCATTTGCATCAGGCTGAGCGTGCCTTCCTGCATCCGGGCGCCGCCCGAAGCAGAAAAAATAATGACGGCGCCGCGAGTTTCCAAAGCTCTTTCTATCAGCCGCGTGATCTTTTCACCGACAGCCGAGCCCATTGATCCGCCGATAAACGACATATCCATTGCGCCTGCGTAAACACGGTGGCCGCCGACCTTGCCCGTGCCCGAAACGATCGCTTCAGGTAAACCGGATGTAATTTTTGCCTGTTCTATCCGGTCTTTGTAGGGTTTTGTATCGACAAACTCTAGCGGGTCGGCGGACATTACTTCTTCGTCAAGCTTCTTGTATTCGCCCTCGTCAAAAAGCGAATCGAGCCGCTCGCGGGCCGGAAACCGGAAATGATAATCACAGTGCGTGCAGACCTGCAACGACTCTTTAAGCTCACGTTTATACAGCGAATTATCACACTCCAGGCATTTCACAAAGATACCTTCGGTCTTTACATTGCGCTTCTCGTCAACGATCTTATCGTCTATTTTTGGCTTATCGCGTTTGAACCAGGACATAATGAGCAGTCAGCAGTCAGATTTCAAGTGTTTTAGATTAGCACACGAATAAAGTTCTTGTCGCTAGCTTCACTTTACATAGGAAAATCATCCTAAGTTCCGCTAGGAACGATCTTTTTGTAGTTAAAAATGCCTGCGGAACTTAATGAATTTTTCAAACAAACTGCTACAAACATTCCGCTCCTACGGAGCTGAAATCACAAAATCTAATATCGTCTTGAACCGCTGATTCCCGACAATAGCTGTTACATGAGAATTTCAAGCATCTCCGAATGTATCGAGCCATTGCTTGCGCAGATCGGCGGGGTATAGATATTAAGGGGCAAACCGTCGTAATACGTTACCTGCCCGCCGGCTTCTTCTATTAATAGTTTGCCCGCGGCGACGTCCCATGGATTCAGGCCATTTTCCCAAAAACCGTCAAACCGCCCACAGGCGACGTACGCCATATCAAGCGCTGCAGAACCGTCTCGGCGAACGCCCCTGGTTTTCATAAAGAACGCGGTCAAATGTTTCGCAAAATCTGCATTCCGCTTGAAATCATATGGAAAACCGGTAACTATAAGCGAATTGCTCAATTTTGTTTCTGTTGAAACGCGTATCTTTTTGTTATTCAAACTCGCTCCGGCTCCCTTTTCCACTGTAAAAAGTTCGATTCTTGTCGGGTCGTAGGTTACGCCGACGACAATCTCTCCCTTATGTTCAAGTGCGATCGTTACGCAAAAACACGGATAACCATGAGCATAATTCGTCGTCCCGTCTAAAGGATCGATTATCCATTTCCAGTTAATGTCGCCTCCCAGTATGACTGCTTCACCCGATTCTTCGGCAAGTATCGAATGTTTCGGATAATGGGATTTTATGCGGTCGATAATGAGCGCTTCCGATGCCAGATCGGCTTCCGTTACGAGATCGATATAACCTTTCTTCGAGATATTTATCTTCCGGCCAAACTTTTCGAGCAGTATTTGTCCGGCATCGCGGGCAGTTTCGATTGCAAAATTGAGCATGGGATCATTTTACCGCAGAGACGCGGACGCAGAGAGGAAATTTCGAGAGAAAGTTTGATCGGAATCATTTTGTTATTCGCGAAGACGACTATTCTTCTAAAAAATCCTTCGCGCTTTCTCTGCGTCTCAGCAGTGAAAATTCCTACCTCATAATCGCAATGATCTCACTTTGATGAGGTGCAGTGATAATCGCGTCGTTTTCCGTTACATATACATCGATCTCCGAGCGTATGCCGAATTTACCCGCGAGATAGATACCAGGCTCGATCGAAAATGCCGTTCGCGGCACAAGCCGGCGGGTGTCGCGCGTTTCGAGGTTGTCGATATTCGCTCCGTTGCCATGGCCTTCCTCGCCGATGGAATGTCCGGTTCTGTGAAGGAACTGATCACCGTAACCCGCTTTCTTTATTACGCCGCGCGAAACATCGTCCACTTGTGCTCCAGTGATAATTTTCCCATTGCGAAAAGATGTCTGCACGAAATTAAAAGCGGCGTTTTGGGCTTCGCGGACGATGTTCCAAATCTTTACGTATTCTTCAGGCACCGTTTCTCCGACGTAACCGACCCAGGTCAGATCGACGGCCGGAGCTTTGGGCTTTGTTAATTTTGTAACCGAATCTATCAGCACCAGATCGCCCCGTTTTATCGCGGAATTGCGGTCAATGGTGGGAAAATAGTGCGGTGAAGCGGCGTTTGCATTTACGGCAACGATCATCGGCGAAGGCTGCATTCCCTCTTCCGAAAAGCGCTTCATCATAAATTGCTGGACGTCTATCTCTGTCGTCGGAATGTTCCCGTTCATCCGCCGCTTAATAT
>JACDAY010000060.1 GCA_013695195.1 Blastocatellia bacterium
CCAACCGCGGACTTTAAAAGTTGCATCTGAACTTCGGTAATTATGTTCGATTTTCGCAAAAAAAAGCAATTTGATTTTGGATTGGTTTCTACTCAAGACGACCGCGACATAGATGTCGTACGGCTGCGCCGCGAATCTCGGAACGGACTTTGGACAGAGAGTTTGCGGCTCGCACGCGACATTTTTTTGATCATTGTCGTATTCGTTTTATTCGGTGTATTCGCTGTCCAGCCGGTCGTCGTCGAAGGCACATCAATGCTGCCTGAGCTGCACGACGGCGAGCGTTTGCTGGTCAACAAACTCGTTTATTACAAGTTTCAAAGCGTCAGCTGGGGCCATCTGGAGCGCGGCGATATAGTTGTTTTCTGGTTTCCGAGCGATCCTGATAAAAGCTATGTCAAACGTATCATCGGCTTGCCGGGCGAAACTGTCGAAGTCCGCAGCGGAAAGGTTTTTATAAACGGAAGCCAGCTTATCGAGCCGTATTTGGATGGGATAAACAATCAGAATTTGCGTGATTCCAGCTCGAAAACCGTCGATCAGCACTATTATTTTGTAATGGGCGACAATCGCGACAATTCTTCGGATTCCAGAGTTTGGGGTCTTGTTCCGGAAAAATATATCTACGGAAAGGCTTTTTTCCGTTATTGGAAGCCGTCGAATGCCGGTTTTTTGGAACACGGCGAATATGATATTCCCGAAATGCCGAAACTAGACGACATCCGCGCTGAACACGAATAGTAGAAAAATGGATAATTGACAATGGAAAATGGACAATGCCCGGTGGATTCGTTGATTTTCCGTTTTCAATTGTCCATTGTTGATCTCCGCGTCTCTGCGGTAATTTCTTTCCCAATGAATTTAGTAAAAAAAGCAATATTGGTTCTCGAAGACGGGCGCACTTTTCACGGTGCGTCTTTTGGCGCCGAGGGCGAAGCGTTCGGAGAAATGGTCTTTAACACATCGATGACAGGCTATCAGGAGATCCTGACCGACCCGAGCTATGCCGGCCAGCTTGTCTGCATGACGTATCCACTTATCGGAAATTACGGTGTTAACGAAGAGGATGTCGAATCCCGCCGTCCGTGGGTTGAAGGCTTTGTCGTCCGCGAAGCGAGCCGCACTGCTTCGAACTGGCGTTCGACGGAAACCCTGGATTCGTATCTGAAACGCAATAATATCGTCGGTATCGAGCATATCGACACGCGTGCCCTCGTCCGCCACATACGCGATAAAGGCGCTATGCGGGCCACGATATCGACAACGGATCCGGACAAAAAAAGTTTGCTTGACAAAGTTTTACACTCACCGGAGATGAAGGAACGCGAGCTTGCCAGCACAGTTACAGCGGATCATGCTTTCGATTTCCCGACTTCGGGTGAACAGATTTATCATGTCGTCGCGTTCGATTTCGGGGTAAAAACCAACAGCCTGCGTGAATTTTCCAGGTTCGGCTGCCGGATAACGGTCGTGCCTTCCGATACGTCCGCCGAAGATGTAATGGCCCTCGCGCCGGATGGCATTTTTCTTTCGAACGGCCCCGGCGATCCCGCCGCGATGAATAATGTGGTCGAAGAGATCAGGAAATTAACCGAAAGTAAGGTTCCGATGTTCGGCATCTGCCTCGGGCATCAATTGATCGGCCAGGTTTTCGGTGGTGAAACATACAAATTGAAATTCGGCCATCGCGGCGGCAACCAGCCGATCATGGACCTGACGACCAGAAAAGTAGAGATCACGGCCCATAATCACGGATTCGCCATCGATGCCGATTCGCTCCCCGCCGATGTCGAGGTCACTCACGTCAACCTCAACGACAACACCGTTGCCGGCCTCCGCCACACAACGCTGCCCGTTTTCAGTGTACAGTATCATCCCGAATCCGCCCCCGGTCCGCACGATTCGGAATATCTCTTCGCTCGTTTTATCGAATTGATGAGGAACTAGCGAGGGATTCAAATTCGGCTCTGGCGGCTAATAGCGCAGGCATGTCTTTGTCGGCGTCCTTCCAGAGCTCAAAGAATTTTTCGTATTCCGCGTTGTCTTTGGTGGCCCGTGCCTTGCCGAGTTGGGCGAGCGGGTAGATCGATGAAAGCGGGGCTTCACCGCGGTTGTTGATTATCTTGTCGAATTCGCGGGCGGCGTCTCTCGCTTTGTTCAGTTTTAGATACGCAAGGCCGCGAAGGTATTGCGGGTAGAATTCCGCTGCTTTCTCTAAGCGTTCGGTTATTTCAAGTTCTTCGATAGCCTCCTTTGGCTTACCGCATTGCAGCAAAAGAGCGGCTTGAACTGTTGGCAACCAGAGTTGGTTGAGCAAGGTGTCTTTCGGGCGTTCAGCGGCGAGCTCATCGGCAAGCACACTAGCTTCTCCTGCGTGACCTGCGGCAGCTAGTGCAAGGGCAGTGTATGTGACAACTTGTTGTCCCTTCTCCAAATTAATAGCTTTGTTTGTCTGGGCTTTCAAAATCGGCTTGAGCTGACTGTCGTCGCTTTCGGGCAGGCCTGCTCCGGAACTCCAAAATACAATTCGCAGAGCCTGTTCGGCGGCGAATTTAGCAGCGACCTCTTTTGCATTGTTGCGGCATGCGAGATCGATCGCCCGTCGGGAGAAATCCTGTGCCGTCCGCCATTGCCCATTGAATCCGGCTGATCCGGACCGTAGATCAAGTGCGAGGTATTCATCATCGCGGCCCGAAAACCACCTTAAGTTATCTGCCATGACGGCGGCGTCGTTTTCAATGAACGCGACCATGTATGGAAAGAGATGGAAATAGTCGCCATCCAATTTCTTTTCGAATGCCAGCCGGCAAGTTTCCTTGGCTTCCTCGTACCGGCCTAATGACACCAGCGATTCCACAAGGTTCATGTAGATCGTGGCATAGTTCGGGTCAAGCTTTAGGCCTTGACGGGCAAAAGCAATTGCTTTTTCCGACTGTCCGAGTCTCTCCAGCGAGTCAGAGAGACTGACATACGAAACAACAAAAGACGGGTATGTGCTTCGCCACAATTCCAGCGTTTCAGTAGCCTTGTCCATCTCTCCCTGAACAAAATTGTGGAAGTAGTAAGTAATGCGAAGCTTTTCGGTCTCACTAACCGTGTCGCGAAGTTCGTAGGCTTTGGCGCTCATTTCCGACGCCGATTTCCATTGATCCGTATTTCGATAGACAACAGCCAGTTCGGTGTAGGCCAAGGCGAATTTCGGATCGATCTCTATTGCTTTCTTATAGAAGGGAATCGCTTCAAGCTGTTTTCCGTTAACGATCTGTTCTCTGCCAAGCACAAAGATCTTTAGCGCCTCGAGAGACGAGGTCGTTATGGACTCGCCGGGGACGTTAAATTTTTCGATGGAACTTAAGCTCTCGCCGAGCTTTTCGCGTATACCCGTTGCGGCTCGTCCAAGAGCATTAAGGACCTCTTCGCGTGAGTTGACCTGTTCAAATTCGCGCCCGAGGCTTTCATTCGTTCGGGCATTAACCGCTTCGAGGGTTAGAACATAGATCTGGCCGAAGCTCGATATTGACCCGGTAATAAAGGCTTTCAGATTCTGCCGCATACAGATCTCTTCGCCTAACTCTTTAGTGACACGCTCGTCGGGCTTGCGTCCCATCAGCCGCAGCGTCTGGCTGACACGTGAATCCGGGACAATGTCGAGAAACGGAGACTGGGCGAGAGAAAAGGCGAGCGCCATTTTGAGCGTCTGGTCGAATATCGCCTCACCAGTCGTATTCTCGAACTCGGTCAGGAGAAGAGTATCTTTTATACCGCTGCCGGAACTCGTCGAATAACGCGGAGCACTCGTCCGGGTCGTTTCAGGCTTATTCGGAACCGCGGTTTGTTCGAGTTTTGCTTCCAGTTGGAGTTCATCGCGTAATTCCTTAAGATCGACCAGAAGGTCACGCGTCGACTGATATCGTTGATCGCGCTTTTTCTTCAGCGTCTTCTGGACAATTCGCTGTAATTCACGCGGAAGGTGCGGGGCGATGCTCGTTACCGGCTGCGGTTCTGAACTTATGATCGATGACAGCACGTCGGTCATCGTTTCGCCAGCGAAGGGAACCTTTCCGGTTAGTAACTCATACAGCACGGTGCCAAAACTAAACACATCGGAGCGAGCATCCGTATTTTTGCCCCGAGCCTGTTCAGGCGACATATACGCTACGGTTCCCATGACCACTCCGGGATTTGTCTTGACTAACTTTTTGGTTTGTTCCTCGCCGTCCGAATTGAGCACTTCGGTTAGTTTTGCTAACCCGAAATCAAGCACTTTTACATAACCGTCCGGGCGAACCATTATGTTTTCGGGTTTGATGTCGCGGTGGACGATGCCCGCCCGATGCGC
>JACDAY010000074.1 GCA_013695195.1 Blastocatellia bacterium
TTGCGAAAAATGCGCGGAGTAAATTGTCCCGAAGCCTGCGTAACCGCCGCAAGGGTAAGCGAAAAAGCGAGCGCGGCGACCGTCAGCATGGACGAAGCGATAGCCGTCAGCATTCCGCGCGAACCGTCCGCTCCGAGGCCGAAAAGACGGGGATAATCAATCAACCACTTTGATTTTACGCTCGAATCGATTTCGATAAGCGTGAGCGCGAGCGCAATCGAGAAGATAATCATCAAACCGGGAACGAACCATAAGCTTGCCCGCAAATTAATCACGATTTCCTTTATTTTGTTCATGGGCTATTCAGTTATGTCATGGCTTTGTATCAATAAATCCGTTGAGAATCGAGCGGCTGTCGATTATCCGCCGGCCGCTATCTTTTCCGACAAACCGCGAATTTCTTCTCGCAAACTTCCGATTTCAGCTTTTAAAGCTCTCACGTCTTCGGCGCCGACGATTTCCGAATCTTTCGCCTCGGCGTCGCGCCCGACAAAAAACGTTGCGAGTGTTGCGGTTACATAACCAAAAACACCAAAGCCGTAGAGGGCAATAATAAAACACAGCACTCGTCCCTCGGCCGACTTCGGAAAATAGTCCGAACCGATCGACGTCAGAAGCATGGCCGTCCACCACAGCGCGTCGCCGTACGTTTTGAAACCGTTCGGCACATCGCTTTCGAAAGCCAGCATTCCGGCCGCGCCCGCAAAACAAACGATTATCGACAGAGTCAGAACATAGCCAAAGCCCCGACGGCCGAAGCTTGCACCCAGCGATTTCATTCCGCGGTTGATCGACGTCAAAACGCGAAACAGCCTCACCCCGCGGGCCGTGCGTGCCAATCGAAGAACGCGAAAGGCGCGGAAGATACGAAACACCCGCAATGCCGGAACGAGCAGCGACAGCGCGGTCAGCCAGTTTGACTTCAAATAATCGGTTTTATCCGGTGCGAGCGAGAATTTGATGACGAAATCGAGTATAAAAATTATCCAGATTACCGTGCCGATAAGCTCAAGCAAAGGCGAGAGGTTCCAGATGAGTTCGTAAATAAGCAGCCCGAGCCAAACGAAACCGAGTATGAGCAGCGGTGTTTCCAGCCAATCGTCGAGATGTGTGATCAATCCCTGCCGTTCCGCCTTTACACGCGCCGCTATTTCGTCGTTTTCGATCTTTTCTCGTACGCTCATTCTATAATTCTAACCGAAGCAACAACAATTTGTAATTTTTGTATGTGTCGGCTCATGGAGGCCGGTGATGGTTTTGTCGCGATTCAGGCAGCATCGCGACCGAGAATTCTTCGCATCGTCAGAAATTTCGTATAATGTGTTGTGCAAACCAAAAGAACAGTGGCCGCTGAAAATTCCCGGATCTCCTTCACCGGATCGTAACGGAGCCATGAGATCATGTACGGCTGAACACTCGAACGGAACAGACCATTCAATGCCGGCGGGACCGATTCTACCCTCTTGCCGGCAGCAAGCTGACTGAGGATATCTTCAGTTGATTTCTGTAAATCGGGTGGTACTGGGATTTGACCTGCTCTAAGAGAATTTCTTTAACGGGACGACCGGCACCGGCAACGGACACATATGCTTCCGCACTCGCTCTTTGGCCGGCGACCATACCGATCAATGAGCCTTCGCTGTGACCGAGTACTGTTAATAACGAGAAGCGCTTATCGGCTCTTAATTTTTTACACCACGAAACCGCGTCGTCAATATAAGTCTCAAGCTGAGGTCTTCCTCGCGGAGCGTCACCTTTTTTTTTCTGCGGCCAATTGCATCGCCTTTCCGGTCGCACCGATGCCACGCTTGTCGTAACGCACTGAAGCAATCCCACGCGCGGCCAACCCTCGGCCAGCAGTTTGAGGCTGTTGTTAGGCCCCTTAAGCACGGGCGAGTTTCCGTCGCGGTCGGTCGGCCCTCCCCGCGATGATTAAGACGACCCGCACGCGCGAACGCGATTGAGGCAATTCCAATGTGCCAAACAATGTCCCGGTCGAAGTCTTAAGGGCGATCGGTTGTGAGCCCTCTTCATGTTGGGCAAAAACCGGGAAAGCTAACGCGATCAATACCAATAAGTTCATAAAAATAGCGGTCGGACTTTTCATTTTTGATTCTCCTTGGGATCTATCTTCCGCCGTTCAACTTTGAAAGAACGTCGATGATTTCACGCAACCTGTCAAAATTTGAAATGATTAGAATCGGCAAAATGATTAGCGGCAGTATGCCGAGAACCAGACCCGCCTTTGCCCACATACGATGTTCCTTTAGAACAGGCTCCGGTTTCGTCCTTAACGCAAGCCAGGCAAATACAATCGCCAGGATCGCCTTTTCCAGTCCCAGCAAATTGACGAAACAGCATATTCCCAGGATTAGCGAAGCGGTTGCAAACGCATATTTTTGTCCGAGAACCAAAGATTCATTTGTTTCAATCTCGCTCATAGTTTTATCTCTCCAATACAAGTTCGGAATTAATCCTGAACGGGTTCTCCCTAATGAGAACAAACAACGCTACCACAAAGATCAACGGCACGAGCTTGAAAGCCAAGCCAAAATCGCGGTCAGGAAGCATTTCAAGCAGCCTGAACGCGACGAGAAGGGCTCCGAGCAACGCAAACGGCCTCCAGCCGATTTCCGATTTTAAGTGCGAGCCGATATGTTTTTCGACCCCCGGCCATAAATCCAAATCCTGCTGATTACGCGCTTGTCTTTTTAGCAGGGAGTCAGCATTTAGGAACTGTTCAATCTCGCTGTGGCAATTCTCGCAATGCTTCAGGTGCAAATTTATCTGCTCGCCGGAAAGTTCCTGTTTCTCGGCATCAAGTTCCGCCATTTTTGCCATTAATACATCTTCACAATTTATCTTGTTCATATTCTCAAACCTTCATCAATGGAGTTTTCCGGTTAATTTCGCGTGCAATTGCCTACGCGCATAGAACAAACGGCTCATCACGGTCCCTTTCCGTATCTGTAAATGTTCGGCCAGTTCGTCATAAGAAAGCCCGTCAAGATATTTCAAAGTAATAATTTCGCGGTCTTCTTTCGGCAGCGAAAGCAATGCTTTTTCAAGAGCGAATCTTTCTTCACTTGGAAGCCCGGATTGAGGCGCGAAAATCTCTATATCTTCGACGCGTTCAGTTTCACGCTTTTTTGCAGTTATCTTGTAGCAACGGTTGCGAAGCAAAACGTAAAACCACGGATAGAATGGACGCGATTTATCAAAGCTATTGATGGCCTTAAAAGCATCAATAAATGCGTCCTGCACGGCATCTAAAGCATCTTCGCGATTAAATAAAATGGCAATGGCGTGACCGGCTGCTTGCCTTTGATATCGCTCGACGAGTGTGCGAAATGCATCCTTTTCACCGTTTTGACATTTCTTGACTACAGTCGAATCGTCCATAACTGCCTTTCACATTAACGTATCCGGTTTGTTTGAGAAATATTCAAACTATTTTGTTTTCTGAACTTTGGGGCACTGAAAAATGTTGAGAATTCTGAAAGTCCACACAAAGCCGGGCAGTAACTGCCTCAACATTCACTTTTTCCCGCGAACACACTATCATATTGGAAACGGCACGCGCGCTATTCCACCCAAGACAATATGAGTGACCGGATATTCCGCGCATCGTCGAAATGGATTCATTCGGAGTTTCCGCATTTGCAGAAATTTAGGTGGCAAGGCGGTTACGGAATATTCTCAATCAGCAAATCACTGGCACCGGACGTGATCGATTATTTTAAGAAGCAGCGCGAACTTCATAAAAAGCAGAGTTTCGAGGATGAATATGTTTCGCTATTGAACTTGCATGGGGTTTATTTCGACGAACGATATTTATTTTATTGATTCAGTTGCCGCTGACGCGGCAAGATCATTTTTTCAATTTACCGTGGGTTGAAACTCACGGCTATATTCATGGAACCGTTTTGATACAAAGAATAGAATGAATTCCAGCAAAAAAAAAGAGTTGTCACCGGAACAATCTGAAGAACTATTCAGAGCGTTAAAGGCCCGTTTTGAAAAAAACATGAACCGCCATAAAGGTCTTGAATGGGCTAAAGTGCAGGCAAAGCTGGAAGCTGATGCTGAAAAACTGTGGTCGCTCAGTGAAATGGAAAGGACCGGCGGCGAGCCGGATGTTGTCGGGTTTGATAAAAAGACGAGCCGTTTCATTTTTTATGATTGTTCGGCGGAAAGCCCCAAAGGCCGCAGAAGTGTTTGTTACGACCGCGAAGCGCTGGATGCAAGGAAAGAACACAAACCGAAAAATAGCGCTATCGATATGGCAGCCGCCATGGGGATTGAGCTTTTAATGGAAGAAGAATATCGAGAGCTGCAGAAACTTGGAAATTTTGATACTAAAACGTCGAGCTGGATAGAAACACCTTCTGAGATCAGAAAACTCGGCGGCGCCTTCTTTTGTGATCGCCGCTACGGCCATGTCTTCGTGTATCACAACGGTGCAGAATCTTACTATGGTGCCAGGGCGTTCCGCGGATCGCTAAGGGTCTAAATTTTGCACAGATAGCGAAGTGGAGTTCTCCATTAAAATCACCCGCTTACGTTTCGATTATTAGTTGGCAAAACAATATATGAAAATATCGAAATAAGAACTTGGGGGGCAATAAAACCCAGCGCAAAGTTTTCAATTTTGCGCCGGGTTTTTAATGTAAGCGCCTCTATGGAATATAAGCTACAGGCACAGGCGTGTCCGTGCCGATACCCCAAACTTCCGTGCGGATACCGCCACCCGACAAGTTCAAAAACCAGGTTCCTCCTCTAGAAATTAAATCTGGCTCTGAACTGCGCGAGACGCGGACCGCCCGTGGTATTGATAATCGTTCCCCGGCTGTTTATGTCCGACAAGTCAACTTCCGGGTTGGCAAAATTGACGGTGTTTAACAGATTGAAAATGTCAACGCCGAGGTCGAAGCTGAAACGCTCGTTGATTCTGGTTCGTTTGACCAAACCGATGTCAACGCGCGACTGGTTCGGACCGCGAAAGATGTTCCTTCCCATATTGCCGT
>JACDAY010000088.1 GCA_013695195.1 Blastocatellia bacterium
GAAAGTTTTAAGGAAGTTGCACGCAAAGCACCCTGAACTTAACTTATTATTAGATGGAAAGGATTTTTCAGATTCTGGCGGTGATTCTTGCCGGAGTCGCCGCTTACTTTTTGTGGAAAGGCAACGGCGACCGTGCATTCGTTTCGGCTGTGCTCGGCGCGGTGTCGTTTTTTTTGAGCGTCAGGTTTCAGGTGAAGGAGCGTAACAGGCTGCGTGAGATCGAGAGGGAAAAAGAAGAAATGATACGAGAGCAGTCGGAGTTTGTCTCGAAGTGAGGATATTTTGAAGAATCGAGCTGTTCGCGTAAACTATTTATTGAAGCAACGCGGACTTCAGTCCGCAGAGCGGTTGCGGTGAAGTTGCGTTCCCACAAAATGAGAATTACGAGTTACAACCTACGATTTACTAAATACCTTTTCGGTTTTTTGCTCCTCACGGTTTGCAGCTTAGCACTAACTGTCTCTGCCCAAACGTCACGCAAGCCATCGCCGACTCGTGAGCCTAAAGGCTCGATGTCGAAAACGCCGGATTCGCTAAAGAATTCGGTTTTGATGATTAACTCGCAGTCGGATTTCGATCTTATTGCGCGGACATATCATCAGGGAACGCCCTATGCTTTGCCGCACGCGATGTTTGTAATAGACCGGCGTGCGAAAAATAAAATATATTTCGTAAATTCACAACGGTTTCGTTTTCACAAGGATTTTTTGCTTGCGACTTATCTCGTGCCCCGCGGAGCGGATGTTTTTAAGCCGATTTATATCGATGCGGACCGCAGGTTTATCGTCGGCACGATCGCGTGGCAAAAACCCGTGGAAAAGTTTACATGGGAGCTTTATGAGGGTGATCTCGCAACCGCCGATCATATCAAAACCGCAAATAACGCTATAAACAAAAGTTTTTTTGCGCCTGTTTCTTACAAACCGAATTCTCTCCGGCAGGAAGATGTTTCGGAAAGCCTCGGCATCGCCCGCGTTTTGCAAAGCGACATCAACAAGAATCAAGGCTATCTCGCATTGAACACCGGCACGGCGGTCGGGAGAATCCATATCATCGATAAACTCGACGATACGGTCGAGATCGGTGACAACGAAATCCTTGTGCTCAAGGAACTGCCGATCAGCTTGCCGCCTGTTCGCGGCGTTATCGTCGCCCAGCCGTCGAGCCCGCTTTCGCACATCAATATCCTGGCGAAAGGCTGGAACATTCCGAACGTTTATATAAAAGATGCCGATAAGCTATTTAAGGAATACGATACATACGTTTATAAATTGGACGCGAGCCTGACCAAATATGATTTGACCAGGGCATCAATCGAGGATATAAAGACGGACTTTGTTTCGCCTAACCAACAGATCCCGCCGGTGAATTTGGGAATCAAAAAACTCGCCGGTCTTCGCCTAATGCGGAAAAAAGACAGCGTCATTTACGGCTCGAAAGCGGCGAACCAAGGCGAGATGATCAGTGCAGGAATTCCGGGTATAACCATTCCGGACGGTTTTTCGATTCCCTTTTATTGGTACGACAAGCTCATCAAGGACAACGGTCTGGATAAACGGATTGCTGAATACACTGACGATCAGGATTTCGTGCATAACCCGCGTGTGAGACGGCTTAAACTTGAGCAGCTTCGGAACGATATTCAAAAGGCCAAATTCAATGCTGGCCTTCGCAGAGCAATCATTCAAAAATGGAGAACGCAGCTTGGACGCCGGCCTGTGTTTGTACGCAGCTCATCGAATTCCGAAGATTTGCCTAATTTTAGCGGAGCCGGTCTGTATTCGAGCGTTGCCAATGTAAAGGACGAGGAAAAGTTGATCGAAGCGGTGAAAAAGGTGTGGGCATCGCTTTGGAAATTCGAGGCGTACGAGGCGCGTGTTCGTAATTACGTCAGCCAAAAGGACGTTTATATGTCTGCCCTCATTCAGGTCGGCGTTGACATGAACAAAGGCGGCGTGATGATCACGAAAGATCCGTTTGACGAAGAAAACGAGGCCGTCTATATCAGCGCAGTTTGCGGACACAATTCGAAGGTCGTCGATAACAGCGGAATCCCGGAGCAGATAATGTTCATTCCGAAATCGAACTCTGTCATCGTGATGACGCTCTCAGACCAGGAAAACTCTCTCGCATTCGACGAAAACGGCGACCTGAAAGAAACCGCGGATAAATGCGCTAATACCCAAAAACGCGTTTTGACCGATCTGCAGGCAAGAAATTTGGCGAAGACCGCGATAAACATACGTAATGTCTTCGGCAAAAAAGAACAGGACATTGAATGGGGAATAATGAACGGGCGGGTTTATATCGTCCAGGCCCGGCCGTATATTGATAAGAAATAACTTTGAGACCGTGGGTTGAAACCCACTGCTAAATTCGATGTGTCGCTACGAGACGATTAAGATATGAAGCTTTTTTTACTATTTATTTTTCTTTTTTTGATGCTCAGTTGCGGAAGCAATGTCCAAACAGCGCAGCAAAATGCAAACAAAACCTCTGATCCGCAGCGGGCGGAAAAGCTGCAATCGGTCACTGCCCATACAACCGAAAACCAGACGCCGAAACCGCTTCCGACCAACGCGAATTCTTCGGACGGCAAATCGAAATGGTCACAAAGCGGCGAGCCGATTGATACCGCAAAATTTGACGGCGTGATAGCTCAGGCCGAAAAGGCGTTAAAAGCTAAATCCGCTGACGACGCTTTGAAGAAGGCGGCTGCCCAGGCATATTTCGACCGCGGATTTGCCCTGACCGAAGCCCGTCAATATGCGTCTGCCCTCGGCGATTACCGCCGGGCGTTAAAGCACGATCCTAATCATGCGGAATCGAAACAATGGATCGGACAGATCATCGGCATTTACGAAATGTTGAAAAAGGACTATCCAAAGGAAGGCGAGGAGCCGCTGCCCCTGCCGTTTAAGAAAATTTGAAAGTAGTTTTGTCAGCGAATCGCTTTTTCATACCAATCTTTCCAAACCGATTTGCGTTTCCAGTTGAGCCAAATAATGAGCGGATGAGTTAAAAAAATGTTTTTAATAAATTCATCCGGTCAAACCGCCGGGACGAAGTTATTACTTTCGGATTTTCGATAAAATGCAGATAACCGTTGTTTTGCCTGGCAAATTTTGACAGTCGCCAATAAAATTCTATGTCCTCGCCCATAAAAATGCTTTCGTCATATCCAGATAATTCTTTAAATGCCGTTTTCCTGCAAAATTGAGCCGCGCCTTGTTTCATATTGAAAACGTCGCCCCAAAATTTCCAGCCTAATAAATAATATTTCATCCATTTTCTTTGAAATTCTTCATAAGCGACAGCAACCGCCCCACCGAAACATTTTTTATCCTGCATTATGTCGGCGATTTGCTGAAAAAGTTCCTCAGGAACGAGCGTGTCGGCGTCAATGAAGATAAAAACATCGCCACTCGCTGATTTGGCTCCAGTGTTTCGTACTTTTCCGATATTATGAATCGATTCATTAACGACACGCGCTCCTGAATTTATCGCGATTTCTGCGGTCTTGTCTTCGCTGTTATTGTTGACAACTATGACCTCGAATTGATTCGAAACGCTGTTTAATCCTATGCGTATTTTTTCGAGAGTCGATTTAAGATATTTTTCTTCATTATAAGCTGGAATGATGATTGAGATTTTCACGGTGTGGTCAGCGAACTAGACAAACTTAACGGTTAATATTTACACTTAATGTTTTCCAAATATAATATATTGTATCGCAATCGGAGATTTATTGATTTTTTATGGCACTTTCAGCAAACGATATAAGAAAAGGGATGGTTATTCTACACGAGGGAACACCGGTAAAGGTGATGGAGTTTCATCATCATACGCCGGGAAATCTGCGTGCTATGGTGCAGACCAGGCTGCGAAATCTTTTGACCGGAAATTCGTTCGAGCACCGCTTCCGCTCCAATGACACGCTTGAAAGAATCACGCTTGAACAGCACAAAATGGAGTATCTTTATTCCGACGGCTCGCACCATCATTTTATGAATCAGGAAAACTACGAGCAGGTTGCGTTGACCGAAGAGGAGCTTGGCGATGCAGCCCAATGGCTGATGCCGGGGCTTAAGATCGAGGTCGAGTTTTATAACGGAACGCCGATCGGCGTCGCTCTTCCCGCTTCGATGGAATTGACCGTTGCGCGCACCGACCCGAATCTAAAAGGCGCGACCGCTTCGAATTCAAACAAACCTGCAACGCTCGAAAACGGCGTAACCCTTTATGTGCCGCCGTTTATCGTCGAAGGCGAAAAGATTCGCGTAAACCCGACCGAAGCAAAGTATATGGAAAGGGTGAAATAAATCGTCGTCCCAAGTCTATTGTCCAAAGTCTAAAGCCTGTGATTTGCAACTTTGGACTTTGGACTTTGGACTTTGGACTATGTTCCTTCTTTACAGCTTCCTGCTCACAATCGTCTTTCTTCTTATGCTTCCGTTATTTCTTTGGCGGAAGGATAAGTACGCCGCCGGATTTTGGCAGCGGCTCGGATATTTGCCGGAATTTAAACACGATGGCCGAAAGATTATTTGGCTTCATTGTGTATCGGTTGGTGAAACAAATGCCGCCCGTCCGCTGATAGAACAACTTAGGCTCCATTTTCCCGATCACCGTCTCGTCATCTCAACTACAACCAAAACCGGACAGGCATTAGCCCAGTCCGCCTTTCGACATAAGGCAGATGCCATATTCTATTTTCCGTTCGACTGGAAATACAGCGTTCGCCGTGCCTTGCGAAATTTCCAGCCTGATATCGTTCTACTGATGGAAACGGAGATCTGGTTCAACTTTTTTCAGGAAGCTCGCAAAAGCGGTGCTCGACTGGCGATCGTAAATGGCCGACTGTCTAAAAAATCAGCTAAACGATATTCATATATCAAAAACTTCATGAGCGGTGTTTTGAATTATCTGGATTTGGCATTAATGCAAAATGACCTCGACGCAAAACGCATCTTGTCACTCGGGATCGAGGCTGAAAAAGTGAAAGTTACCGGAAATTTGAAATTTGATCATAAAATAGACGAAAGCGATAGCAAATTTACCTCCGAGTTTCGAGATCGGTATGCGGTTTCAGCCGAACGGCCGCTGATCGTCGCCGCCAGTACGCATTCGCCGGAAGAGGAATGGATTTTGGCTGCTTTTGATGGGCTGAATGTTTACGGCGCACGCCTTTTGATCGCTCCGCGACATCCTGATAGATTTAATGCCGTGGCCGATTTAATGCGGCGTTCTCAGTATTCGTTCTCCAAGCGTTCCGAAACTAATTCCGAAGCCGATAAAAACGCCGATCTTATCCTGCTCGACAGCATCGGCGAACTGCGTTCCATTTATTCTCTTGCTGAAATCGTATTTGTGGGCGGCAGCCTGATCCCACACGGCGGGCAAAGCATTTTGGAACCCGCGGCGGCCGGGAAAGCCATAGTCACAGGGCCGTTTACGGCGAATTTTGATGCGATTTTGAAAGTATTTTTAGCAGATGATGCTGTGGTGCAGATAGGTGAAGTTTCAAAAGATTTTCGCATTCCAGATCTGCTGTATGAAAACCTTAAGCTATTGCTTGAAGATACGCAGAAACGCCGATCTCTGGGTCAGAACGCTCTCGCGGTTATGCAGGCAAATCGAGGCGCAACCCTCAAGACAGTTGAGAATTTAAAACAAATGTTGATAGATATCCCATAAGAATTAAGAGCGGGTGCAGAGCAACCCTTCCCGACTGCAAATTAATTAAGGGCTTCTGAAATTAACTCAAATTTATCCTTAAGCTATGAAAAGACTGTAAAGCTGAACTAATAGCAGTCAGGAAGGGTTGCTCTGCACCCGCTTTCAGTTTGCTGACATGATTTTTATTTTTTACATCCTGGCTGCGGCCCTTATATTCCTTAGCTACAAATCATTCCGTGGCGGCGTCAGCTATCTTAATTATTTCAAAAGCGAACTCGCGAAGCCGTGTTCGGAATTTACGCCTTTTGCTTCGATAATTGCGCCGTGCAAGGGATTGGACGCAGATTTGGATGAAAATCTTTCAGCGCTTTTCCGGCAGGATTATCCGAAATATGAAGTTATCTTTGTAGTTGACTATGAGAATGACAAAGCCGTGAGCGTTATACGGGGACTGATCCTACGTAACAATACTGAGACGACTACGAATGTTAAAAATTCTTTTTTCGCAAAACTTGTTATCGCCGACAAAGCATACAATTCGGGTCAAAAGGTCGAGAATTTGCGCGAGGCAGTGTTACATTTGCACGGTGAGACAAAGGTAATCGCATTAGTTGATTCAGACGCGAGGCCGGCTGAAGACTGGCTGCGAAATCTCGTTGCGCCTTTGGAAGATGCAAGGGTTGGGGCTGCAACAGGCTATCGATGGTTCATATCAAATAAATTAAACTTCGCTTCTGAATTGCTCTCTGTTTGGAATGCTTCGATTGCGTCCGCACTTGGCAAAAATACTGATTCCAACTTCTGTTGGGGCGGCTCGATGGCAATTAGGCGGGACGTTTTCGAAACACTCAATATTCGCGAAAAATGGAGAGGAACTTTGTCGGATGACTTTACTGTTACACGCGCTTTGAACGAAGCGAGTATGCCGATCTATTTCGTTCCGCAGGCTCTGACCGCGTCTATCGAAGATTGCAGTTTTCGCGAACTTTTGGAATTCACCACGCGACAAATAAAAATTACGCGCTTCTACGCGCCAAAGCTTTGGCTGATGTCGTTTGTTGGCTCGGGCTTGTTCAATTTGGTGCTCGTCTGGTCGGTTCTTATAGTAATTTTCAGCAGGCGGAACGACGCAACGGTATGTGCGGCAATAATAACGTTATCGCTGGTTTCCTTATTCAGCGTCGGTAAAGCGTTTCTTCGCCTAAAGGCCATTAAGCTCGTGCTGCGGGATTACAAACCAGATTTGAACCGGCAGTATTGGGCTCAGAATACGCTTTGGGTTCTTGCTCAGGCGCTGTTTTTTTATAACTCGCTTGCTGCACTGCTTTCCCGACGGATGACGTGGCGTGGAATAACCTACGATATGATCTCACCGAATAAAACGAAGATCATTAGAGGGAAGGACGCGTGACCGCCGCGCTTTGTTCCGGCGCGAAATATATCTGAAGTGTTAGTATAATTTGCATCTAAACTTTCGGTTGGCAACAAAATAGCGACCTGTGTTATCAAAAAAGACAATGAAACTATCAAAACCGATCAAAATTGGACGAATCTTACTCTGTTTAGTTTTTCTTTCAATATCAGTCGCTGCTCAAACGCCCGCGAAAGCACCTGAAGGCAAGGCTCCGATTATCATTATTCCCGGCGTGGCCGGTTCGGAGCTCGTAAACGGCAAGAATCAGGAACTCGTCTGGTTTAGGCCGCAACGGGCAAAAGATGACGATTTGCGTCTTCCAATCTCGCCTAATCTTCTGAGAAATCAAGACAGCCTTCGCCCGCGGGACATTGTTCGCGGTGTGCAGTTTTTAAAATTTCTGCCGCATATTGAAATTTACGAAAAACTGATCGATTCATTGGAAAAACGGGGCGGCTATAGGGAAGCAAAATGGGACACGGCGACAAAAGCCGATTTTCAGGACACTTTTTACGTTTTTCCGTACGACTGGCGGCGCGACAATGTCGAGAATGCCCGGCTGTTGGTTCGACAGGTCGATACATTAAAACG
>JACDAY010000117.1 GCA_013695195.1 Blastocatellia bacterium
CAACGTGCAAAGGCAAACCACGTTCCTGCCAGCTTTCGATCAAAGCCCAGTCGAGCGGGCTAAGCAACAGGTTTTTGCCGCGTCTGCGAACAAAAGTTTCCTCGATTTCAGTGTAATAATTGTAATAGTTCAAGGGATTTTTGATTTGCGATTGCCGATTTGCGATTTTAAGAAAATCGGTTCATTTTGATGCAATCGCAAATCAAAAGCGCAAATCATTAGTTCGTCTTTCAAAATGCTACGCAAGGATTCGGCTCAAGTCAAAATCGCAATCATATATGTTACTCTATTAGGATTATGTCAGAAGAAAGGCGTGAAAAGTTTCAAACTTCCTCTGGTCTCGAGCTTCCGATAGATTTTAATCCAACTAACACAAAACAAATCGATTACGATGCCGATCTTGGTGATGCGGGCGAATTTCCTTATACTCGCGGGGTGCGCGAAAATATGTATCGCGGCAAATTCTGGACGATGCGCCAGTATGCCGGTTTTGCAAGCGCACAGGAGTCTAATGAGCGATACAAATACCTGCTTGCGCATGGGACAACGGGATTGAGCGTTGCGTTTGATCTGCCGACACAGATCGGCCTCGATTCGGACGATCCGCTTTCGATCGGAGAGGTTGGAAAGGTCGGCGTGGCGATTGACAGCATCGAGGACATGCTTACGCTTTTTGACGGCATTCCGCTCGACCGTGTATCGACATCGATGACTATAAACGCAACAGCTTCAACACTTCTGTGTTTGTATCTGGCCGTTGCTCGCAAGCAGGGCGTGGCTTTCGACAAGGTCAACGGCACGATCCAAAACGACATTTTGAAAGAATACATCGCCCGTGGAACGTATATTTATCCGCCAGAACCGAGTATGCGGCTTATCACCGACACGTTCGCTTATTGTGCCGCCGAGGTACCGAATTGGAACACGATCTCGATTTCCGGCTACCATATACGTGAGGCCGGCTCGACAGCGGCGCAGGAGCTGGCCTTCACTATTGCCGACGCGATCTGTTACGTTCAGGCGGCGATTGACGTTGGACTTGAAGTAGATAATTTTGCCCCGCGGCTGTCGTTTTTCTTTAATTCGCACAACAATCTACTGGAAGAAATCGCCAAATTTCGAGCCGCACGGCGTCTTTGGGCGAGAATAATGAAAGACCGTTTTAAAGCGAAGAATCCAAAGTCATTGATGCTACGGTTTCACACCCAAACGGCCGGTTCGACGTTGACTGCCCAACAGCCAGAAGTTAATGTCGTGCGAACGACGATCCAGGCACTCGCCGCAGTGCTCGGCGGAACGCAAAGCCTGCACACAAATTCTATGGACGAGGCGCTTTCCCTGCCCACCGAATCCGCCGCGAGAATTGCGCTGCGGACCCAGCAGGTCATTGCGCACGAATCCGGCGTTGCCGATACGGTCGATCCTCTGGCCGGAAGTTACGCGATTGAAGAGCTTACGACTAATCTGGAGCAAATGGCCGAAGATTATATAACGAAGATCGACGACATGGGCGGAATGCTTAGTGCGATTGAAACCGGATACGTCCAACGCGAGATTCAGGAAGCGGCCTACGATTATCAGAGATCGCTGGAGACGAATGACACGATTGTTGTCGGCATCAACAAGTTCCAAACCGACAAAGCCGAAACCATCCCGATTTTGAGAATCGACGAGCAGATCGAAAGAAATCAGGTCAAGAGACTGAGCTCGCTGCGTTTGCGCCGGAATTCCGAGCAAGCAGAAAATGCGTTGAAAGCATTGGTGTCGGCGGCGGCGGGCACGGAGAATCTTCTACCAAGAATTTTGAACTGCGTCGAGAGCGAAGTTACCGTAGGCGAAATAAGCCACCGTTTGAGAGGAGTTTGGGGTGAATACCGCGAGGCCGTAACAGTTTAAATCGACTGGAGCGCAAGTATCCCCGCTTGTAAAATTGCGAACCAGTCTAAAACCATAATTATGACTCAACTTGGACTTTATTAACCGTCTGCGACGCGGACGCCTTCGTTACAAGCGGGACTCTTGCGATCAAGTCATTTTGAAGCAGTCGTCAGCGAACGGTTATTTCTGATCAAATCGCGGCATTACGAAACAATTACGTTGTTTGCAGATAGCGACGTGGGCGACGTACCTGCGTTCAACCGTAGCATCTTAATTCCTGGTGGCTTTTTCGCGTCGAAGCGACGCTCATGCAGGCGGGACGCATGCGCTCCAGTCTTTAGGTTTTTAATTTCCCGTTTTTGCGATAAGATACCAGAACTAAATAATTTAGAGATTAAGAGGTGATAACGATGATCGAGGAAATTTCGGCGGCGAATTTGAAAAAGCGTATGGACGCCGGAGATAGCATTCAACTGATCGACGTGCGGCAGCCGGACGAATTCGGTTTCGCAAAGATCGAAGGCGCAAAGCTTGTCCCGCTCGGCGAAGTGCTGAAAAGAATAGACGAGATCGACGAAACGCGTGAAACCGTTATCCTCTGCAAAGCGGGCGGCCGAAGCGCCAAAGCCATTGAATTGATGAAGCAGGCAGGTTTTACGGGCGAGTTGAAGAATCTAAAAGGCGGCATCACCGCCTGGTCGAATGATGTCGATCCCAAAGTCCCGAAATACTGAGATCTGCGTTCAAGTATCAGCTCGTCCTTAAACAGTGTTTCGCTTCATCACTGTTCACCCCACACTCAATGTCCCTGATGAATTTTCTTAGCTAGTGCGGGCATTGTTTACTGTGTTTTTGCGGATTGCTTAACATTCATGTCGGCGAGGAATTGTTTTGCCTCTTCAATTTCGGGTCTGACGTTATCAGCCAATCGGGACAACGTTACGAGCTTCTCGTAATAAGTCCTAACTCTTTTTTTATCTGCCGCCAGGTTAGCTGCACGCGCCGCGCCGTAAAGCCCATTGAACCGATTAGGTGCGCTGCGAAGCGAGATCTCGAACTCCTGCAATGCCGCCGCCGGCTGTTTAAGCTCAAGCAGCAGCTCGCCCAATTGTTCGCGCGCCGGAAGAATTGCCCCGGGCGTCACGGGATGTTTTTCAGTCGCATCATCCAACTCCGCCGCCGAGCGCATCAGTCGAAGAGCGTCTTCCGGTTTGTCTTCGGCGTGAGCCAGCCAGGCCGAAGCAATCTGTCGCTGGATTTCAACCTGTTTCGCCCAATCGTAACCGCCTTTGACTTCGGCAAGTGCTTGCTGAACGGCGGTTAATTTCTCGACTTCCTGACGCGCTGCGGTCGCGTCGCCGGTGCGCGCCGCCCCAATCGCACGCGCGAAGTGTATATGCGCTTCAGCCCAACGAAAGCTTTCCCAGGGAAATTTTTCCAAATTCCCCGGATGCAGCGGCAATTTGGCTGCCTCCTTCCATTGTCGTCGTTCGAGCGCATATCGCGCGGGAATAGCCGTGAAGGAATAAGCCACTTTGAAATTCGCCGGCTCGACTTTCCGAATTTTATACAATTCATTAAGCACACCCAAAGCCTTCTTATCCTGCCCGCCTTGCAGATACGCATAAGCCAGATAGTCCATCGCGTGAAGCTGCTCGTCCCATGCGCCGGTCATCCGGTTTCTCACGGCGTAAGCCTCCGCCGATGCTTTAGCGTTGAGGTTTGATTGTATCGCTTCCTGCCACAGACCGAGCCTCGTGAAAATATGAGAAGGCATATGCTGCGCGTGTGCCGATGCGGGCGCGATCTTGGCGTAGCTCCGCGCCGCGGAAAGTGCCAGATGCGCCAACGCCGGATAGTCATAGCCGTGAATCAGATAATGTGTAACACCGGGATGCTGCGGCTCGCGCGCCAGAACGCGGTTCAAAATCTGAGCGGCTTTCTTTTCGTTAACATAACTCTTGTCGCCCGCCATCATCCCCTTTGCGACGAGCGTCAGCGAGTAGAAGGCACCGGCTTCATGGTCTGACGAATGGCGCTCGTAAAGCCGTTCCATCGCATCGCTGTAGGCGTTCACGCGCGTTCGGTGATCGAGCTTGTCGGAGTCTTTGTAAAACATATCTATCGCCGCTATGTAATCTCGCTCGCGTTGAGTTTGTGCGCCGACCGACTTAGCCTTTTCCATAGCCGCCGCTCCCTTCTGCAGCTCTGCCGCGTTTGGCGGAGCCCAGATGGGATGGTAATTGCTCATTGCGATTCCCCAGTAACCCATGCCGCATTGCGGGTCGCTGACGGCAACCTCGGCGAACACCTTTTCAGCCTCTTCATACTCGAAGGAATGAAGCCAGGCGACTGCGCGGTTGAATTGCTTCTGGGCTTGGTCGTTACAGGAGACCGGGAAGTTGACCCGCCCGAGTTTTTCCGAGTCGTCGCGTTGATGCTGGTGCGGCTCTTGCGCCTGGGCAATAGGAGTATGACAGATCGCAAGAATGATTGCGGTTGACAGTGCAGCGAAATGAAAGGTGTATTTCATAGATTCTCCTTTTCAGAAAATTTAGATCATAAGAGAGTTTGTTTCAAGTTCGCGTAACAACACAACGGCAGAAAAGTTGGCGTGGGGCAAACCGACGCCACCACAAGCAAAGGGAAACAAGACAAATGTGATAACAAGCGTCCACGTTCCCAAGAGCAACCGGTTTGTTTCGAGAATGAAGCCATACACTAATTTTTCGCCAGCTTTCGGACGAATCGAAAGAGGCATAACTTATTAA
>JACDAY010000126.1 GCA_013695195.1 Blastocatellia bacterium
ATCTGTTGTGTCAGCCGCTCCTGCACTTGCAGCCGGCGTGCGAATATCTCCGCAATGCGCGCAAGTTTTGAAAGTCCGACAATCCGGCCGCCTTTCGGAATATACGCTATATGGCATTTGCCGACAAACGGCGCAAGATGGTGTTCGCATACCGAAGCTATCGAGATGTCCTTTACAATGACCATCTCATCATGAGAATCACCCGGCAGCGGCACGATGTGGTCTTTCGCGTCCTGCCACATTCCCTCCGTCAATTCGGCGTAAAAATCAGCAACCCGCTCCGGGGTCTTTTGCAGTCCGTCACGATCAGGATCCTCGCCCATCCCATCGAGCATTAACCGGACGCCATCTGCTATCTTCGTCAGATCAACCTTTCTCTTTGCTTTTTTCGCCATATAGTTTCTGTGATCGAGCCCCCGTGGTGCTATCGTCAAAAATCGCGAGTACCGCGTCTCTAACAATACGAAATGGTACTTCATTCTCCAAGGCGAGAGTTTTTACCTGTTCAAACTCAGGCATTACATTAAATATCTTCCCATTGCATCGACCCACTTTCACGTCGATTTTTCCGAACTCCGTGTCAATTTGTAACACTTCCCTTGAAAGAGAAATTCTCTCTGCATTTCGGACTCGGATTCCGAGTGTAGTCGTCTCCATGAAAATAATGTCGGTCAAAAGTTCCCTTTTCTCCGGCAAACAAAGAACCGAAAGCATAGTTGCAGGACGGTTTTTCTTCATTTGAATAGGCGTAAACCAACAATCGAGAGCTCCTAATTCAAATACCCGCTCCATAACATATCCGAGTACCTGCGGCGAGGAATCATCGATATTCGTTTCAATCAAAACTAAGTTGTCATCGATAACCAGGCGGTTGTCCGCCTCCTCCTGTTGACCAGTAGCTTCAGAATCGCGGATTTCCCCAACGAATAATCTCAAAACATTGGGAAACTTTTTGTATTCACGTGTACCGGCTCCATAACCGATACATTCAACAAGTATCTCAGGTAAATGGCCGCAACTATCACAAACAGATGTAATTATCGCAGCGCCCGTCGGAGTGATAAGCTCGCATTCGATTTCGGTTGAATAGATTGAAACTCCTTTTAGAAGTTCGGCAACAGCAGGCGGCGGAATCGGATATGTTCCGTGAGCAATCTGCACAAATCCACTACCGACATTAATTTTTGAACAGGCAAATTTTTCTATGCCTAGTAGGTCGAAGCCGATGCAGGCCCCTACAACGTCGACAATGGCATCCATTGCCCCGACCTCGTGAAAATGCACTTTTTCAATATCAATTCCGTGAACTTTGGCTTCCGCTTCCGCCAGCTTTGAAAAAATCAGCACTGCCCTCTTCTTAATACCAAGCGTGAGGTCCGAGCCTTGAATAATTTGGTTTATATCACTTAAATGCCGGTAAATTTTTTCATCAGGAACCATTACATTCGCGTGAACTGCGGAAATTCCGGCGCGGTCGACAATGGCAAAATCAATTTGAAAATCAGCTATTTTCAGCAGATTCAACTGTCGAATCAATTCATCCTTATCCACCCCGAGCGAGATCAACGCGCCGAGAATCATATTCCCGCTGGCTCCGGCAAAACAATCAAAATAAAGGGTCTTCATGAAATTAGAAGTGTAAACTCTTTCGGTTCAAAATAAAAAACCGTTATACACGAACCGGATCGACAGTATTAGAAACATCGTGAGAAAAGCCGAACATCCGCCTTTTGCCACATAGTAGTCAAACACTTATAATCTCAGTTTTATCTATTTAACAGAATTCATGACAATTCTTCAGCTTCAAGAAATTTTACGGGAAAAGATCCGGCAGACAGCTTTGGAACATTTCAAAGTCGAACTGGAACAAATCGTCTCGGAAGTGCCGCCGAAAACCGATCTTGGCGATCTTGCCTTTCCTGTCGCTTTTGAGCTTGCAAAACAGATCAAAGTGCAAACTGGAGATAAACAAAATCCCCGATCAATTGCCGAGATTCTAAAAAATGCAATAGAAAAGTTTGATTTCGTGGCCAGGGTTGACGTTGCCGGACCCGGCTATTTGAATGTTTATTTCGACCGGGCGATGTTTTTAGCCGAGAATATCGAGGCTGGCCCGCTGCCAAAACTATGTTTGTCTGAAAGTGTTAACGCTCCCAAGATCTGTGTCGAACATACATCCGTCAATCCAAACAAGGCAGCTCACATCGGCCATGTGCGAAATTCGGTTTTGGGTGATACGTTCCATAGAATTTTGCGTGCTAACGGCAACCGTGTTGAGGTTCAAAATTATATCGACAACACGGGTGTCCAGGTCGCGGACGTTGTGGTAGGTTTTATTTATCTAGAAAAAAAGGATCTCGCAGATATAAAGGCTTTGGACGCCCGGCTTACGGTTGAAGGTAAAACTTTTGACTATTACTGTTGGGATTTATACGCAAAAGTCGGCGTGGAATATCAAACCAGTGAGACGCTAAAGGAAAAGCGGACTGATATTTTACATCTCATTGAAGAAGGCGGCAGCGAAACGGCGAAGCTTGCCGATTTTGTTGCGACGCGAAACGTGGAATGCATTTTAGCGACAATGGATCGCTTGTCGATTCGTTACGATCTGCTTCCGCGTGAATCCGAGATACTTCATCTTAATTTTTGGCAAAATGCTTTTGATCAGATGAAACAGCTTGGCGTCATCCATTTTGAAACTGAAGGCAAACATGCCGGTTGCTGGGTAATGCCGTTCGAATCGCATTCGGGGAACGAAGAACACGAAACCGACAAGATACTCGTGCGGTCGAATGGAACTGTAACCTATACCGGCAAGGACATTGCCTATCAAATGTGGAAGCTCGGCCTTCTCGGTCTTGATTTTTATTACGACCGTTTTTATAGGTATGACGACGGCAAGGAAGTGTGGATTACATCTGCCGAAAACTCAAATAATGCGGGTTCGATCCCGGCTTTCGGCGGCGGCTCGACGGTTTATAACGTGATCGATTCGCGCCAATCCTATCCACAGGAAGTGGTTAAAAAAGGTGTCGCGGCAATCGCTCCGGACAAAGGCGAACAGGCGAGTATTCATCTTTCTTACGAAATGGTGGCTCTTTCCCCGGCTGCCGCCGAAGAGCTTGGTTTCGAAGTTTCAGAAGAGGACAGAACCCGTCCGTTTATCGAAATGAGCGGAAGAAAAGGACTCGGTGTAAAGGCCGATGATCTTATTACACGGCTTGAAGAAAACGCGTTGGTTGAGGTCGAAACCAGACATGCAGAATTACCGGACGAGGAAAAGAAATTCATCGCGCACCAACTTGCGGTCGGTGCCTTGCGATACTTTTTACTGAAATTCACAAGAAACACGATCATTGTTTTTGATTTTAAGGAAGCTCTGTCTTTCGAGGGTGAAACGGGGGCTTTTTGTCAGTATTCGGCTGTGCGGGCGAATTCCATTTTCCGCAAATTGGAAGAAAGAGGAGAAACTCTTCATGCCTTTCGTTCGATGATCAATGAACTCAAAGAAGTTTCAGCAGTATTCGCATCGGAATCCGGAAATGACATTTGGTCGTTAGTCAGCCTTGCGTCCCGGCTGGAAGAAACCGTCCATCAGGCTGCCGCTCAAAATGAGCCGGCAATCCTGGCCAAGTACGCGTTTCATCTCGCTAAAGCTTTCAATTTGTTCTATCACCATCACAAAATCCTTACAGAGGAGAACACGGTGAAACGCGCTGTGCTTGTCGTAACGGCGGATATTGCTCGAAGGTCTTTGACTGCCGCTTTGAATACCATGGGCATCGAGGTTCCTGCCCGGATGTAATTGACACGACGCGAAGGATTTTGATACAAGAAGAGTAGTGAAACAGATTCAGACAAAATCGAATGCTTCCTGGCGCACGAACGGTGATAGGCGACGTTTGCGAACGTCTGCGGTGCGCGCTTTGAATGCGGAAGTCGATTTTTGATCGCCAGATTCAATTAAGATTTTCTATTTTATGCAGTTACCGCCTCAATTTAGGGCGGTTTTTTTGTTTTGCGACAGACATGAATGATTTCGACAAGTTTCTGGAAAAGACGAAATCGGCCAATGTGATTCCGGTGATCGATACACTACCGGCTGATCTCCTTACGCCGCTGAGTGTTTATCTAAAGCTATCAATTGATGAAAAGTACTCGTTTCTTCTCGAATCCGTCGAAGGAGGTGAGAGTCTTGCGCGATATTCTTTCGTCGGGGTCGCTCCGAAATCGATCATAAGCGGCGACGATCGTTCGGTAACTATCCGCGATGAATTTGGGGAACAGGAGCTTTCGGTTTCGATGTTCGATTACCTGCGTGAGCATTTTGGCGCAAACACTGTTTTGGAAAACAGCGATCTTCCCTCTTTCGTCGGCGGCGCGATTGGTTATTTGGGATTTTCATGCGCGGATTGGTTTGAGCCTACGCTGAAGCTCCAGAAGGGTAAACGCGAGGAGACTTCTGAAGCCTCGTTTATGTTCTTTCGTTCCGTGGTTGCGTTCGATCACGCCAAACAGGTGATTAAGATCATCTCGCTCGTGTTTACCGATGAAAGCCGCGGCGACAATGGGACACTGCGTCGGGATTATGAAAATGCCGTATTTGAGAACCATAAAATAAAAAATATTTTAGATAAGCGTCCAATTTCGCTTCCACTCGCGGATCCATCCTTGAAAAACGGCAAAGTTCGCTCGAACTGGCAAAAGGCGGAATTCGAAAAGGCTGTAAATGCAATAAAAGAAATGATTGCCGCGGGCGAATGCTATCAGGTCGTCATTTCGCAATGTTTTACAAAACCGACCTCCGCTTCGCCGGTTTCAATCTACCGGGCAATGCGATCATTAAATCCATCTCCCTATATGTTTTTGTTGAATTTCAACGACAGATCTATCGTCGGAGCTTCACCGGAAATGCTCGTGCGATGCCGCGGCAGCAAAATGGAATACCGGCCGATAGCAGGCACGCGGCCGCGAGGCTGTAACCCGGAACAAGATGCGGCCTTCGCCGAAGAAATGAGTGCTGATAAAAAAGAAATTTCGGAACATTTAATGCTCGTTGACCTTGGCCGCAACGATTTGGGAAGAGTAGCCGAATTCGGCAGCATTAGTGTCAAAGGCTTGATGAGCGTCGAAAAATATTCTCATGTGCAACATCTCGTTACCTATTTATCAGGAAATTTACGCGAAAGTTCAGATTGTTTCGATGCGTTGGCCGCGTGTTTTCCCGCAGGCACCGTCTCCGGCGCACCAAAAATTCGAGCAATGGAAATTATTCGAAACTTGGAGCCGACGCCGCGCGGCATTTACGCCGGAGCGGTTGGATATTTCGACTATGCCGGGAATATGGACACATGCATCGCCATCCGAACGCTTGTCATGGAAAACGGCGAAGCAAAAGTGCAAGCGGGCGCGGGAATCGTCGCCGATTCCGTTCCCGAACTCGAATATCAGGAAACGATTAATAAGGCGAAAGCTCTGTTAACTGCCATCGAAATTGCCGAAGAGAATAATATTTAGTGATATGAATTCGGACACGCTTCACGATTATTTAAAGCTTTTTCGTTCCGGCATCGATTTGCCGGACAATAAAGCTTCACATTTTTTCGACGCCCTGCTCCGTGAAGAAAATGAAATGCTGCTTGCCGAGGTTCTTACTTCCTGGAATGAAAAGGGTACAACTGAGAATGAATTATTTTCCTTGGCAAGTATTATGCGCTCTCGTGCCGTAAAGGTGAATTCAAAACACGAAATTTTTGTGGATGCCGTCGGCACCGGTGGAAGCAGAGCTAAAACGTTTAATGTTTCGACCGCAGCGGCTTTTGTTATCGCCGGTGCGGGAGTTTCCGTCGCAAAACACGGGAACCGCGCCGCCACGAGTAATTCGGGCAGCGCAGACGTTCTCACGGCTTTGGGAGTAAATCCGGCAGTTGACGCCGCAAAAGCCGAAGAATGTTTGAACACGATAGGGATTTGCTTTATGTTCGCTCCAAAATTTCATTCGCTTTCGCCGGTGCTCGCAAAAGTCCGCCGCGAGCTCGGTGTGCCGACGATATTTAACAACTTAGGGCCGCTTTGCAACCCGGCAAACGCTCCGCATCAGATCATCGGCGTTTGGCATAACGATATTGTAGAAAAAATCGCCAAGGTTTTGGCTCGTTTAGGAACAAAAAAGTCCTGGGTAGTGCACGGCGACGACGGGTTGGATGAAATAACACTAAATGGTGAAACGCAGGTAGGAGAAATTACTGGAAATGATGTACGGCTTTTCAAAATCAAGCCGTCTGACTTTGGATTAAATGCGGCTTCAATATCCGGGTTGAAACAAAATTCGCCGGAGTCGAGCGCATCACTAATAACATCGATTTTAACTGGTGATTGTCCAGAATCGGCAGCCGTAAACCTTGTCCTGATAAACGCCGCCGCTCCGATTTATCTTTCCGGGAAAGCAGTTGGTCTGCGGGAAGCTCTGGATCTCGCCAAAGCGAGCCTGAGCAGCGGCGCCGCATTAGGAAAATTGAACGAACTGATCGCGGCAACAAATAAATGAAACGAACATTTTTGCAGGAAATCTTGAATATAAAAAAGGGCCGTGTCGAATCGAAAAAAAAGCGAGTCGATTTGGTCGAGCTGAAAAAAACGGCTCACAGTATTCGTTCATATGCCGAGCCGTATCGTTTGCAGAAGTCATTATCGTCAGCTGACGAAATTAATATCATAGCGGAAATTAAACGGGCTTCCCCTTCGCTTGGAACTATTAATGAAAGCATCGATGTTGCTGACATGGCAAACCGCTATAAGGATGGCGGTGCTTGCGCGATTTCGGTTCTGACCGAAGAAGATTTTTTTAAAGGCTCGCTCGACGATTTGCGAAAAGTCCGCACCACCGTCGATCTGCCGATTTTGCAGAAGGATTTTATCGTCGACGAGTTTCAGATATATGAGGCAGCGAATGCCGGAGCCGACGCGGTTTTGCTTATTGCTGCGATGCTGGACAATAAAGCCCTGGAAAACCTTTATTATCTGGCCGACCGGGAATTGCATTTGGACGCTTTGATCGAGGTACACACGCTCGAAGAATTGCAGCGGGTTGAAAAAATTGAAGCAAAGATTATCGGTGTAAATAATCGTGATCTGCAAACATTTGAGGTTTCTCTAAAAGTTTCGCGCGAGCTTATTAAACACTCTCCTCCGGGCGCTCTGATGATAGCGGAAAGCGGTCTGAAAACGAGCGAAGAACTGACGGATTTAAAAAACCTGGGATTTGACGGTTTTCTGATCGGCGAAACATTAATGAAAACCGGTGATCCGGTAGCGGCCTTGAAAGAACTAACAGGGAGGTAAAAACGGTTCTTTCCGTAATTATTATGACAAAGGTTAAGATCTGCGGCATTACAAATCTCGAAGACGCGTTACACTCGATAAAGCTTGGCGCGGACGCTCTAGGTTTTAATTTTTATGAGAAAAGCCCGCGGTATGTCACGCCTGAGGATGCGGCTCTGATAATCGGACGGCTTGCGCCAGTCGTCCTGAAGGTGGGAGTTTTTGTTAATGAAACGGTGGAAAAGATTATCGAGACATCTGAAATTGCTAAATTGGACGCAATTCAGCTTCACGGTGATGAAACTCCGGACTTTTGCAGTGAGGTGAATGCCGGAACGAAGCTGGACATCATCAAAGCCTTTAGAGTAACAGGAAAATTTAATATCGAAGAAGTTTTGGAATACAACGTTGACGCAGTTTTACTTGACGCATATTCTTCAAACGGCCGAGGCGGCACCGGCGAAACTTTTAACTGGGATATCGCTTGCAAGGTTAGTAAAATCTGCCCGAAATTATATTTGGCCGGCGGGTTATCGCCTCAGAATATCGCGCATGCGATTGCAACGGTCAGGCCGTTTGCCGTAGATGCATGCAGCAGGCTCGAGAGAGAAAAAGGGCTCAAGGACGCTCAGAAACTCAAAAGTTTCTTTGCGGAGGTCAACAGAGACATATGAACTATCAGCCAAATGAACGCGGCTATTGGGGCGAATATGGCGGGCGGTTCGTCCCGGAAACGCTTGTTTCAGCGCTCGACGAACTGACGGCGGCTTATTTTGTTGCGCGGGACG
>JACDAY010000150.1 GCA_013695195.1 Blastocatellia bacterium
CCAAGGAGATTCGCAGCGGCAAAATCACGTATCTGCCTGTCGGTTACGCCGTTGACACTTGTCATATAGGAATTTAACTCGGTTGTAGGAATGTTAAAGCTATAAAGATCGGCGACTGCCGCTGCAAGTCCGCCCGTGGTTTCCAGGTTCCGTCCAAATGCTCCGGTCAGAACAGATTTTCTAGGTGAGAGTTCCAAATCTGAAATTGAGCCTTCGGTTAACCTCTTGATTTCTGCAAGAACAAGTTCAGTTACTTCGGCCGCGGATTCATTTTTTGTCTGCGTACGGGTGGAGAAATTTGTTTTTGCCAATCTCCAACCGAAACCACTGCCGGCTCCGTAGCTCAAGCCTTGTTTAATGCGAATTTCTTGATTTAGGCGTGACGAATATCCTCCACCGAGCAATGAATTTAGTACCGATGACGGATAATATGTTTGGTCCTTGCGGCCAATAGATCCGACGTTTCTCTGGTAAGAAACAGACGCCTGTCCCGAGTTTGGCAAATCTACTACAAGCAGACGCTGGATTAAAACCGATGAAAGATTATCGACATTTCGGGTCACGCCAGGATAGTTTTTCTCTCCTTTTACGGTAGCAGCAATTCCAGACCTTGAATCTTTCCATTTTCCAAAGAGCCTATTACTTAATTTTTCAGCACTGGTAAGCGAGATATCACCTGTGAAGATTAGAATCGCGTCTTGAGGAACAAATCGATTTTTGTGAAAGCTTACAACGTCAGTCTGTGAGATCGTCTTCAAACTCTCCGGTGTGCCGCCGGCGGGATGTTCATCGAAACTATATTTACTTGCAACATATGTTGCCAGAAAGCCCGGTTGCTTTAAATTGGATGTCAAACCATCGAGGGCCTGTGATTTGAGCAGATCAAGTTCCTTTTGATCGAAGCCGGGGTTGAGTACGACATCGGCCATAATCGCCATTGCCTGATCGAGCTTGTCGGAAGTAACAGTTATTGTAACGACAGAATTATTCCATCCCGCGCCGGTATTTATGGAGCCGCCGAGAAATTCCATCTGCTCGGCTATTTGTGTGGCGGTCCGCGTTTTCGTTCCCTTCGTCAG
Source organism: Blastocatellia bacterium (assembly GCA_013695195.1). Lineage (GTDB taxonomy): Bacteria > Acidobacteriota > Blastocatellia > Pyrinomonadales > Pyrinomonadaceae > OLB17. The sequence continues at coordinate 1,080 of JACDAY010000150.1, forward strand.
CATAGATGCGGTCAGGTCTGCCAATCCGGCTTTCGATGCATTTTCTGAGGAGGCACCGCTTTTAACCAGCAGCTGAACCGTTACGAGCGGGACATTCTTTCTTTCAACCACCGCGACGGTTAAGCCGTTCGGCAATTTCTTTTCCTGGACAGCCGGAATTAGAGCTGAGCGGGGAGCCGATGGAGCGGGCGGCGTTTCCTGCGCGAAAAGATTCAACGCAGAGACGCAGAGACACAGAGTGAAAGCCAAAATCTGAAAACTGGAGCCTCCGACAAAATTACTTATCTTTTCTCGGCGTCTTGGCGTCTTGCCGGTAAAACATTTGTTTTTCATTATTTCTGTTCTCCTTGCCGGTAATGGATCACCACACGGTTTGTATCTGTAAAATATTTTTTCATCACTCTTTGAACATCCGCGGCCGATACAGCCTGTAGTTCCTGAATATCCGTATTAACTGCGTTAGGATCGCCTTCAAATGCGACAGCACGCTCGATGATGATGGCCTTTCCGTCGTTGTCTTCGCGTGCCTGTATTGCTTCGGTTATCAGTTGATTTTTTGCCTTCGTCAATTCGCCGGCCGAGACCGGCTTATCCTGAATCAGCTTCAATTCATCAAGCAGGCTTTTTTCCAGCGCTTCGCCGGTTTTGCCTTCCGATGCGATAGCGATTAGATAAAGAAGCCCACGATCGACCCGTATATCCGCATTGAACGAGGCCTGCTGTGCAATCTGCTGTTTGTAAACAAGGCTTTGATAAAGCCTTGCACTTTCGCCGCCGGAAAGAATTTTCTCGGCTATTCTCAGTGCCGGAATATCGGAGCTTTTCGAGTTAGGAGCAAGATAAGTGATCGCTACCGCGGGAAACGGGACGTTAGGAGCGGTTTCGTTGAAACGCTGCTCCTTTATGCGTTCCGGTTCGACAGCAGATACACGCGGGATCGAGCCGGTTGGCTTCGCAAGCCTTCCAAAATATTTATCCGTCCACGTATCCAACTGTTTCTGATCAAAATCTCCGACGACGATCAGGACGGCGTTGTCAGGGCGATAAAAAAGCTTGTAAAATTCGTTTGCGTCCTTTGGCGTTGCAGCGTTCAACTCGTCGAGGTTTCCGATGCCCGGGCGTTTATATGGATGTGTCGTGAAAGAAAGTTTTTCGAGATATTGGCCGAAAAGCATTCCATATGGATTAGCCAGAATGCGCTGCCGAAACTCTTCTTTTACAACTTCGCGTTCCGAATTAAAATTTGCTTCATCGACATTTAGATTCACCATCCTGTCGCTTTCAGCCCAAAGCAGCGTTTCGAGATGATTCGACGGGACGACTTCGTAATAATTCGTAAAATCGTCCCAGGTCGACGCGTTATTGAATCCGCCTACGTCTTCTGTAAGCCGGTCCATTTTTTCGTTTGGCATGTTCTTCGTGGACTTGAACATCATATGCTCGAACATATGAGCAAATCCCGAACGGCCCTGCGGATCGTCCTTTGAGCCGACGTTGTACCAGACATGGATAGCCACCGTCGGGCTGGAATTGTCCTGCAGCGAGACGACTTTCAAACCGTTTGCGAGGGTCCGTTCCTTTATGTTGAGCGGTGTTATTTTTACCTGCCCCAAAGCTGAAATGCCGGATGCCACAACCAGTGCCGATGCTAAAAATATTACGAAAGATTTTCGCATTTTCGATTCCTTTATGAATGGATTAGAGATTGCCGTGCTTACTTACGTGAGAACGCACAATTATGTTTAGGATGCAGAATCGACGCTCTGAGTTCACACTTCAGTGTGTCTTGAGACAGCGAAGAGCACGCTGAAGCCTGAACTCAGAACTTTATTGATAATTGTAAAAGCCTTTGCCTGTTTTTCTACCGAGCCATCCGGCATCGACGTATTTTTTTAGCAGCGGGCAAGGCCGGTATTTAGGGTCTCCCAAGCCTTCATGTAATACATTAAGAATTGCGAGACAAACATCTAAGCCGATAAAGTCAGCGAGTGTCAGCGGGCCCATTGGGTGATTCATCCCGAGCTTCATGATTTCATCAATGGATTCCCTGCTTGCGACACCTTCCTGCAGAGCAAAAATGGATTCGTTTATCATCGGCATTAAGACGCGGTTTGAAATGAATCCCGGCGAATCGTTGCATTCCACAGGAACTTTACCGAATTTTTCAGAAAGCTCCTTTACTTTTGCGTAAGTGTCATCGGATGTTGCAATTCCCCGGATTACCTCAACCAGTTTCATAAGCGGAACAGGATTAAAAAAATGCATCCCGATCACTTTGTCGGGACGTTTCGTAACGGCGGCGATTTTCGTGATCGAAATTGAAGAGGTATTTGAAGATAGAATGGCTTCCGGCGATGTAATTTCATCAAGCTTTTCAAAGATTTGTTTTTTTATCTCAAAGTTTTCAGTGGCAGCTTCGACAATCAATGAACAATCTTTCAATTCTTCAAAGTTTGTTGTCGTTTTAATTCGGCCGAGGACGTTGGTCTTTTCATCTTCCGTCATCGTTTCTTTTTTTACGAAACGATCCAGGCTTTTGCCGATATTCTGAATTCCCTTTTCAAGAAATTCATCATTGACATCGCACATCACCACGTCAAAACCCGCACTTGCGGCCGCCTGGGCGATTCCGTTGCCCATCGTTCCAGCTCCTATAACACCAATAATTTCGTCCATAAGTTCTAATATTCGAACATATTATAATTCGGAATAGCTGATAATTTAAGAACTCGTGATTATCAGTTATCAGCTATCAGCTTTCAGTTATTTCGAAGGTAAAGCTTGAATCTAAAATCTCTCGACAGCCATGGCAACGGAATTTCC